>JBFWJM010000365.1:0-3130 GCA_050253205.1 Desulfovibrionaceae bacterium | reverse complement strand
TATGGGTCTTCTCCTTGTATGGGTGCGTTGGCCCCATAGTAGCAAAATGCCCCGGCTTGGGAAGAAGAAATCGGCCCGCGCCGCGAACGTCAGGCCAGAAGGCTGTTGGCGAAGACCTCGCGCAAGCGGTGGCGCAGATAAGTCTGACGACGACCGGCGGTGACGTTGTTCAGGCCGATGCGCAGGGCCCGCTCGCTGCCTACCAGCACGGCCAGCCGCCGCGCCCGGGTCAGACCGGTGTAGAGCAGGTTGCGCTGCAGCAGAAGGTAGTGCTGGGTGACCACGGGCATGACCACGGCCGGGTACTCGCTGCCCTGGGATTTGTGCACGCTCACGGCGTAGGCCAGGGCCAGGTCGTCCAGCTCCGAGGGCTCGTAGGGCACGGCGTCGCCCTCGAAGTCCACCACCAGGGAGCCCTCCTCCGGATCCAGGTCCAGGATCCAGCCCAGGTCGCCGTTGAACACGTCCTTGTCGTAGTTGTTGCGCAGCTGCAGAACCCGGTCGCCGACCCGGAAGCGGCAGTTGCCGCGCTTGATCTCCGGGCCCAGGCGGGGGTTCAGGCGATCCTGGAGCACCTCGTTCAGGGCCTGGGTGCCGACCTCGCCCTTGTGCATGGGTGTGAGCACCTGGACCTCGCGCAGGGGGTCCAGGCCGTAGCGTTCGGGGATGCGCTGGCAGACGGTCTCCACGATGATGGACTGGACCCGTTGCGGGTCTTCCTGCACGACCCAGAAGAAGTCGGCTTCCGGCGCCGGACGAGGGTCGAGCACCGGAAACTGCCCGGCATTGATGCGGTGGGCGTTGCGGATGATGCAGCTCTCCAGGGCCTGGCGGAAGATGTGCGTGAGCACGGCCGAGGGCACGGCTCCGCTTTCCAGCAGGTCGCCCAACACATTGCCCGGGCCTACGGAGGGCAACTGGTTCACGTCGCCCACCAGAACGAGGCGGCAGGTCAGAGGCAGGGCCCGCAACACGGAAAGGAAAAGCTGGGCGTCGAGCATGGAGGCTTCGTCCACCACGAGCACGTCGGCCTTGAGCTTCTGCTCCTCGCAGTAGTGGAACGAGCCGTCGGGCTGGTACTGAAGCATGCGGTGCACGGTCTGGGCCGGAAAGCCCGTGGCCTCGGTCATGCGCTTGGCGGCGCGGCCCGTGGGCGCGGCCAGCTTGATCTTCAGGCCCAGATCCTGAAGCGTGCGGACCACGGCCCGGGTGATGGTGGTCTTGCCGGTGCCCGGGCCGCCGGTGATGATGAAGGACTTGTTCACACAGGCCCCGAACACGGCCTCGCGCTGCTCCGGGGTCAGCTCGATGCCCACCACCTTCTCCACCTTGGGCAGGGTCGCCTCCACCTTGGCCCGGCTCACGGGCGTGGGGTGGGCGGCCAAGCCGAAGAGTCGCTGGGCGGTTTCGCGCTCCCACTTCCAGAAATGCTGGAGGTAGACGGCGTCGTCGATCTCCAGCTCGGGCAGGGGCTCCACCCGGACCCGCTTCTTCTCCTCCAGGGCGGCCAGGGCGTCGTCCAGGGCCTGGGGGTCCAGGCCGCCGCCGAGCATGCGCGAGACCTCCTCGAAGAGCTTGTCCTTGGGGCAGAAGAGGTGCCCGGCCCGCTCGCTCAGGGAGAACAAGGCATAGACCACGGCGGCCTCCAGGCGCGCGGGCGCGTCCGGGGCGAAGCCCAGCTTGAGGGCCATGTTGTCGGCGGTCTTGAAGCCCACGCCCCTGATCTCGTAGGCCAGCTCGTAGGGATTCTCGCGCAGCTTGGCCACGGCCTGCGCGCCCCAGAGCTGGAAGATGCGCGGGGCGAAGGTGGGCGGGACCTCGTGGCTGTGCAGTAAGACGATGAGGTTCGTGATCTCCCGCTGGCGGCTCCAGGAATCCACGATGTCCACCAGCTTCTTCTTGGAGATGCCGCGCACCTCCAGGAGCTTCTCCGGCTCGTCGTCGAGGATGTCCAGAACCTCCATGCCGAACTTGCTCACCATGCGCTCGGCCAGCTTGGGGCCCACGTTTTTGATCGCCGCCGAGGCCAGGAAGCGGATCACGCCGTTCTCCGTGGCCGGGCGGCCCTGCTCGAAGGTCTGGACCTCGAACTGGCGGCCGAAGCGCGGATGGAACTTCCACTCTCCGGTGAGGATCAGGGACTCGCCCGGGGAGGGGCGGCCCAAGCAGCCGACGATGGTGGTCAGGCCGGGCTCGTCCTTGCAGCGGCCCCGGGCCACGGTGTAGCCGTTGTCCGGGTTGGAGAAGACGACAGTGTGGATTTCGACGGTGATGGTTTCGGGCACGAAGTTCCTCGGGAAATGAAAAAGGGCCGGTCGACCGGCCCTTTGTAGCAATCATCGCCGCGTTTGGCTAGGCGACGGCGGTCTCCCGGAAGGCGCGCTCCAGGGCCTTGTAGTTCTTGGGCCCCAGCTTGGGGCCGAAGCGCTCGTCAATGACCTCGCGCATGCCGTCCACGTCCAGGAGCCCGGAGGCCTTGAGCAGAGCCCCGAGCATGGTCGTGTTGGTGATCGGCACCCCCAGTTCCTCCAGGGCCACCTTGCCGGCGTCCACGCAGGCGGCCTTGGGCCAGCCGTACTTGCGTTTCAATTCCTCGGCGGGCTGGGCCGAGTTGACCACGACCATGCCACCTTCCTTGAGGCCCTCGGCCACATCCACGATGTCCAGCAGCGTGGGGTCCAGGACCAGGACCAAGTCCGGCTCGTAAATCTTTTCGCGCAGGCGGATCTTCTTGCCGTCCACGCGCACGAAGGCCTGCACCGGCGCGCCGCGCCGCTCGGGCCCGAAGCTCGGGAAGGCCTGGGCGAACCGCCCGTCGGCGATGGCCGCCCGGGCCAGAAGCTCCGCCGAGGTCACGCCGCCCTGCCCGCCCCTGCCGTGAATGCGAATCTCGATCATGGTCGTCCCCGCTCCGTGGTTGGGCCGGGACTCCCCCGGCCGTTAGACCTTCTGACGGTACAGGAGAGACTGCCTGAGCGTCTCCCTGTCCATGTACTTGACCTCCCCGCCCATGGGGATGCCCTGGGCCAGGCGGCTCACGGCCACCTCCGGGAAATCCGTCTCCACCAGGTTCTTGACGTAGGACGCCGTGGTCTCGGACTCCAGCGTCGCCCCGAGGGCCAGGACGATC
>JBFWJM010000364.1:0-3144 GCA_050253205.1 Desulfovibrionaceae bacterium | reverse complement strand
GTGGAGTACGACGACCAGAAGGTGCCCATCGACGTCATCTGGAAGGCCTGGAGCCAGGGCAAGCGCTACGTGCAGCTCAAGGACGGCTCGTACACCTCCCTGCCCGAGTCGTGGCTGCGGCGGCTCGGCCGCACGCTCAAGACCCTGGGCATCGACCCCGAAAAACCGCCCAAGGCACAGTTCAGCCAGTACGAGGTGCCGGTGCTCGAAAAAATCATCGAGGACCTGCCCGAGACCAGGACCGACGAATACTTCGTCAAACTCCGCGAAAAAATCAATAATTTCCAGGAAATCAAAACAATCACCCAGCCAGGCGGGCTCCAGGCCACCCTGCGGCCCTACCAACTCCAGGGGCTCAGCTACCTCAACTTCCTGCGCGACTACGGCTTCGGCGGCATCCTGGCCGACGAAATGGGCCTGGGCAAGACCATCCAGACCCTTTCGTTCATCCAGTATCTGGTGGACAAGGGCGTGGACGGGCCGAACCTCATCGTGGTGCCCACCTCGGTGCTGCCCAACTGGGAGCGCGAGGCGGCCAAGTTCGTGCCCGAGCTCTCCCGGCTGACCATCTACGGGGCCAAGCGCGACGACCTCTTCCAGCACATCGGCGAGTCGCGGCTGATCATCACCACCTACGCCCTGCTGCGGCGCGACCTGGACGAGCTGCTCAAGTATCGCTACGCCACGGTGATCCTGGACGAGGCCCAGAACATCAAGAACCCCAACACCATCACGGCCAAATCCGTGCGTCGGCTCGACGCGGAGATGCGCCTTTGCCTCTCGGGCACGCCCATCGAGAACAACCTCTTCGAGCTCTGGAGCCTGTTCGAGTTCCTCATGCCGGGCTTCCTCGGCTCCCAGCACAGCTTCCAGCGCGGCATCGTCAAGCCCATCAAGGACGGGCACGAGGAGTCGCTGGAGTACCTCAAGAGCCGGGTCAAGCCGTTCATCCTGCGGCGCACCAAGAACGAGGTGGCCAAGGATCTGCCGCCCAAGGTGGAGACGGTCCACTACTGCGACCTCATCGACGAGCAGCGCGAGCTCTACAACGCCCTGGCCATGAAGCTGAAGGACCAGGTGCTCAGGGACGTGGACGAGAAGGGGTTGGCCAAGAGCCAGATGTCCATCCTCGACGCGCTGCTCAAGCTGCGGCAGATCTGCTGCCACCCGCGCCTGCTCAAGCTCGACATGCCCGGCGTCTCCACCAACCTGCCCTCGGGCAAGTTCGACGCCTTCAAGGACCTGATCACGGACATCACCGACTCGGGCCACAAGGTGCTCGTGTTCTCGCAGTTCGTGCAGATGCTCCACGTGATCCGCTCCTGGTTGAACATCAAGGAGCTGCCCTACGCCTACCTCGACGGCTCCAGCAAGGACCGCTTCGAGCAGGTGGACCGCTTCAACGAGAACCCGGACATCCCGATCTTCCTCATCTCGCTCAAGGCGGGCGGCACGGGGCTGAACCTCACCAGCGCGGACTACGTCATCCACTACGACCCGTGGTGGAACCCGGCCGTGGAGAACCAGGCCACGGACCGCACGCACCGCATCGGCCAGAAGCGCCAGGTCTTCGCCTACAAGATGATCTGCCAGAACACGGTGGAGGAGAAGATCCTCAAACTCCAGGAGCAGAAGCGCGACGTGGCCGAGGCCATCATCCCCGGGCAGAGCGCGCTCAAGTCGCTCACCCGCGACGACCTGGAGATGCTCTTCGAGATATAGACCGGGAGCGACGGCCGCTCCCGGTTTCCCCGCCCCGCCAGCGCCTCGCGGCGCAATTGATACTTGCCTTGCCAGGGCGCATGGCGAACATCTCCCAGGGGCCGGGAACCACGCGCACCGGAAGACGCCGGGCCGCGCCCCAACCCGTGAGGAAACCGCAGCATGAACCGCATCTTCACCATCGCCACCTACATCTTCGACCCGCTGCACCAGTTCTGGGAGGACGACAAAACCCAGCAATTCGTGGCGGGGGTGCTGGTGGCGGTGTTCCTGGTGACCCTCGGGGCCATCGAGCTCAAACGCCAGGGGCTGCTGCCCCCGGGGTTGGACTACCTGCCCACCCGCAGCCACTTCTTCGCGGTGAACGTGGCCTTCACCCTGGTGCTCGTGCTGGAGGTGGTGAGCCTCATCTTCACGGTGCCCTGCTCCATCTCCAAGGCCGTGGGCAAGCAGTTCGAGATTCTGGCGCTGATCCTGCTGCGCGGGACGTTCAAGAAGCTGGCGGCCCTGCCGGAGCCCATCAGCGTGGTGGGCCAGGAGGACATGCTGCTGGCCATCGGGGTGGAGGGCCTGGGCGCACTGGTGATCTTCGCCCTGCTGGGCGTCTACCGGATGATGATGCGCAAGGATTCGGGGGTCCGCCGCGGGGAGGTGCTGTTCCGCTACGTGGCGGCCAAGAAGATCGTGGCCCTGACCCTGCTGGTGATCTTCGCGGTCATGGGCGCGGACATGGCCTGGGACACGCTCGTGGGGGAGGAGCACCACCACGACTTCTTCGGCGCGTTCTACACGGTGCTGATCTTCTCGGACATCCTGCTCGTGCTCATCGCGCAACGGTTCCTGCCGCGCTTCCGGGCGGTGTTCCGCAACTCGGGTTTTGCCCTGGCCACGCTGTTCATCCGCCTGGCGCTGACGGCCGAGCCGTACTGGGACGTGGCGCTCGGGGTGGGCGCGGCGAGCTTCGCCCTGCTGCTCACGCTGGTGTACAACCAGTTCTACGCCCCGCGCGACAAGCTGGTCTGCTCCCGGGCGTTCGAGCCCGGGGAGGACTAGCGCCCCGGCGAACGCGGCTGCCCGCCTGCGGACTCAGTCTACGCACGCAGGCTCCGCCCTCATCTCTATTAATGGATACGGCCGAGCGCGATGATCGCTTACGGGCGCTCCTCGTGAACAGCGCCTGACCCGAACAAGGAGCCACGCCCGGAGACCGTGAAATCGGCCAGGCGCGGCGCTGGCAAGGCGCGCATAGGCTATCAATGCAAAACGTGCGGGAGCGAAGTGGATTCCCCATCCAGGAGCGTCCGCTCGGCCCGAAGCAACGCGGCAGCCGCATACACCCCCGCGACACTACGCCGGATAAGGACAGCTCTTCAGAGGGAGCCACGCCCGGAGACCGTGAAATCGGCCAGGCGCGGCGCTGGC
>JBFWJM010000363.1:0-3156 GCA_050253205.1 Desulfovibrionaceae bacterium | reverse complement strand
AGTCGTGGGGGCAGAACTCCACGCAGCGGCCGCAGTGGATGCAAACGTAGGGCGCGCCCTCGAAGTCCTCGGCGATGGCGACCACCGGGCAGGCCTTCACGCAGGCCCCGCAGCGGATGCAGAGATCCTTCTTGACCACCACGCCGCCGCCCTTGCGCGGGGAGTAGGCTCCGGTGGGGCAGGCCGCCGCGCAGGGCGGCGGATCGCAGGCCAGACAGGTCAGGGCCTGGAAGCCCGTGGAGATGCCGCCCGAGGAATGGATGCGGATGCCCGCCGAGGACCAGGACAGACGCTTGTGCACGAGCCTGGCGCAGGCCAGGGAACAGGAATTGCAACCGATGCAGCGCTCCATGCGCGCGGCCAGAAGAATTTTCATGTCGCGGCTCCGGGAAAAAGTATGCTTCCGGCGGGATGGTCCCGCTGGTTCCGCCGTTTCCCAAGCTGACATGGAAGCGGCCCGGAGGCAAGGCCGTTATGACCGTCCCGGCGCGGACTCAGGCCGGGCGTCGCTCCAGCTCCAGGACCATGTCCACCATGCTTTCGTCGTGGGGATCCGGGGAGATCGCGAAGCCGAACTTGCGGGCCAGGCCCTGCATGGCCTTGTTCTCCACCAGGGTCTGGCCCGCGATGTGCCGTGTGCCGCGCGACTCGGTGTAGCGGATCATCTTCTGGAACAGCAGGCTGCCCAGACCCGAACCCTTGAGGTCCGAGCGGATGACGATGGCGAATTCGGCCTCGGAGTTGTCCGGCCGGGTGGAGGTGCGCACCACGCCCAGGGTCTCGGGCCGTCCGCGTTCGTCCTGGGCCGTGGCGATGAAGGCCATTTCGCGGTCGTAGTCGATCTGGGTGAAGCGGGCCATGTCCTTGTGGCCGAAGTCGCGGCGCACCACGCCGAAGAAGCGCAGGCGCAGGTCCTCGTCGCTGAGCCGGGAGATGAACTCCAGATGGGCCGGTTCGTCCTCGGGCCGGATGGGCCGCAGCGTGACCTTGCGGCCCTGCTTGGTGACCACGCACTCCTCCAGCTCGCGGGGATAGGGGCGGATGGCCAGGCGGCCCTGGCCGTCGCCCGCGTAGGGCGTGAGCCGGATGTGCGCGCCCAGGGCCAGCACGCCCAGGTCGTCGGCGTAGAGCGGATTGATGTCCAGCTCGGCGATCTGGGGCACGTCGATGAGCAGCTGGGAGACCTGGATGAGGGTCAGGCTGACGTCGTCCAGGTCGGCGGCCGGATGGTCAGGGGTGCCGGAGAGCAGGCGCGAGATGCGCGTGCGCGAAACGAGTTCGCGGGCCAGACTCATGGACAGGGGCGGCAGTGCCAGGGCGCTGTCCTGGATGAGTTCGCGGGCCATGCCGCCGTGGCCGAAGCGGATCACCGGGCCGAAGGTCGGGTCCACGGCGGCGGAGATGAACAGTTCATGGGCCCCGGGGCGGCGGCCCATCTTCTGCACGGTGAAGCCCTCGATGTAGGCGTCGGGGCGTTCGCGGGAGACCCGGGCGAGGATGCCCGCGCAGGCCTCCCAGACCTTTTCCGCGCTCTCCAGGTCCAGGATCACCCCGCCCACGTCGAAGGGCTGGGATATCTGGGGCGAGCGGAGCTTCACGGCCACGGGATAACCCAGTTCGTCGGCGGCGATGACCGCCTCTCGGGCCGAAATGGCGAGGCGCGTCTCCACCACCGGGATGCCGTAGGCCGCCAGCACGTCCTTGGCCTCGGGCTCGGTGAGCCCGTCTCGGCCGGAGTCCAGGGCCTTGAGCACGGCCTCGCGGGCCGTGGTGGTGTCCGGGAAGAAGTCCGAGGGCAGCGAGTCGGGCGTCTCGATGAGCAGTTCCTGGTTCTTCTGGTACTCGACCATGTAGAGGAAGGCGCGGATGGCCGTGTCCGGGGTCTCGTAGGTGGGAATGCCCGCGTCCGAGAGCCGGGCCCGCGCGCGTCCGGCCGAGCCCGAGCCGAGCCAGGAGGCCAGGACCATGCGCTTGACCCGCTTGAGGGTCTCGGCCACGGCCTGGGCCACCTCCTCGTCGGCCAGCCCGGCGAAGGGCACGTGCATCACGAGCACCGCGTCCACGCCCGGATCCTTGACCAGAACCTTGAGGGCCTCGGAGTACTCCTTGCCGCCCGCGTTGTAGGGGACGCCCACTGGGTTGGAGTGGGCCCAGGAGCCGCCGAGGGCGTTGTCCAGGGCCTCGCGGGTGTCGGCGGAGAGTTCGGCCAGCCGCCCGCCGCCGCGCAGCAGGGCGTCGGCGGCCTGGATCCCGGCGCTGCCGCCGTTGGTCAGGATGGCCAGGCGGTCGCCGCGCACGGCCTTGGGCTGAGCCAGGGTCTGGGCCGCGTCGAACAGGCCGTCGATGCTGTCCACGCGGAGCATGCCCGCGCGGCGGAAGGCCACGTCGTAGACGTCGTCCGAGCCCAGATCCGCCTCGGCCAGGGCGGCCTGGACCTCGCGCAGGGCCAGGCCCGGGCGCATGACCACCACGGGCTTGTTGCGCGAGGCGGCGCGGGCGGCGGACATGAAGGCCCGGGCGTCGTGGGTGGACTCCACGTAGAGCAGGATGGAGCGGGTCAGCGGGTCCGAGGCGAGGTAGTCGAGGATGTCGGAGAAACCGACGTCCAGGCGGCTGCCCAGGGAGACGATGTGCGAGAAGCCGATGCCCTGGGACATGGCCCAGTCGAGGACCGCCGTGTACAGGGAGTCGGACTGGGAGATGAAGGCGATGCGCCCGGGCAGGGCCTTGGCGTGGGCGATGCTGGCGTAGAGGTTCACGGCCGGGACCATGAAACCCAGGCACTTGGGCCCGAGCACCCGGACATCCGGCGGGTTGGCCACCGTGCGGATGGTGTGGGCCACGTCCGCGCGCTCCTCGGCGTCCATGCCCGCGTATCCGGCGGCCAGCAGGACCACGGCCTTGGTGCCGAACTCCTTGAGGCGCATGAGGATTTCTGGAACTTCCGGCAGGGGGTTGCAGACGATGGCCAAGTCCGGGGTCTTGGGCAGCTTCTGCACGGAGGGATAGGTGAGCACGCCGGCGATGGCCTCGGCCTCGTCGGACACGGGCATGACCGGACCCAGGAAACCGCCGGTCATGATGTTGCGCATGACGATGTTGCCTGGATTCTGGGGCTCGTTGGTGGCCCCGATGACGGCCACGGACTTGGGATTG
>JBFWJM010000362.1:0-3176 GCA_050253205.1 Desulfovibrionaceae bacterium | reverse complement strand
CGTCCAGGCGTACAAGACCGGGCTCCAGGGCTACACCTATTACGAAAGCTGACGGCCCCCTTTCCCCCTCTTGCTCTGTGTCGAAAAGGGGAGGGCGGGCCAGCGAGAAGGAGGCGACCATGTCCAGGGTTCTGATCATCGGCGCGGGCGGCGTCGGCAGCGTGGCCGTTCACAAGTGCGCCCAGGTTCCCGAGGTGTTTTCCGAGATCCACCTCGCCAGCCGCACCCTGCCCAAATGCGAGGCCATCGCCGCGTCCGTGAAGGCGCGCACCGGCCGCGACATCACCGTGCACCAGCTCGACGCGGACAACGTGGCCGAGACCGTGGCCCTGCTGCGGCGGGTCAAGCCCGATCTGCTCGTGAACCTGGCCCTGCCGTACCAGGACCTGCCGCTCATGGACGCCTGCCTGGAGGCGGGGGTCAACTACCTCGACACCGCCAACTACGAGCCGCCGGACGAGGCCAAGTTCGAGTACAAGTGGCAGTGGGCCTACCGCGAGCGCTTCGAGCGGGCGGGGCTCATGGCCCTGCTCGGCTCCGGGTTCGACCCGGGGGTGACCAACGTGTTCGCGGCCCACGCCATGAAGCACCATTTCGACGAAATCCACGTGCTGGACATCATCGACTGCAACGCGGGCGACCATGGGCAGCCGTTCGCCACCAATTTCAACCCCGAAATCAATATACGTGAAATCACCCAGCGGGGCCGCTACTGGGAGCGGGGCGAATGGGTGGAGACGGACCCGCTCTCCTGGTCCATGAGCTACGACTTCCCCGAGGGCATCGGCGAGAAGAAGTGCTACCTCATGTACCACGAGGAGCTGGAGAGCCTGGTCATGCACCTGAAGGGGCTCAAGCGGGCCCGGTTCTGGATGACCTTCGGCGAGCAGTATCTGACGCATCTCAAGGTGCTGGAGGGCATCGGCATGACCTCCATCCAGCCCATCGAGTACAACGGCCAGATGATCCAGCCCATCCAGTTCCTCAAGGCCGTGCTGCCCGAGCCGGGCTCCCTGGGCCCGCTCACCAAGGGCCGCACCTGCATCGGCAACGTCATGCGCGGGGTCAAGGACGGCAGGGAGAAGGCGCTCTACGTGTACAACGTGTGCTCCCACGAGGCGGCTTACGAGGAGGTGGGCTCCCAGGCCATCTCCTACACCACGGGAGTCCCGGCCATGATCGGGGCCATGATGATGCTCACGGGCCAGTGGAGCCGCGCGGGCGTCTGGCACATGGAGCAGTTCGACCCCGATCCGTTCATGGCCGCGCTGAACGCGCACGGCCTGCCCTGGACGGAAGTGGAGCTGTAATGGACCCCAGGACCCCGCACCGGTTCGACCCCCTGGCCGTGGAGACCCCGGCCTACGTGGTGGACCTGGGGCTTTTGCGGGAGAATCTGGCGAGGCTGGCGGATGTGCGCCAGCGGGCGGGGTGCAAGGTGCTCCTGGCGCTCAAGTGCTTTTCCATGTTCAGCACGTTTCCCCTGCTGGGTGCCGCGCTGGACGGGGTCTGCGCCAGCTCGCCCCACGAGGCGAGACTGGGGCGCGAAGAATTCGCGCCTTACGTCAAACGCCGCGAAGAATTCGTGCCGCATGTGCGGCACACGGAGAGCGGCGGCGAGGTGCACACCTTTGCCGCCGGGTTCAGCGAAGCGGACGTCCTCGACCTCTGCCAGACCACGGACCACCTGGTGTTCAACTCCTTCGCGCAGCTGGAGCGCTTCCGGCCCGTGGCGGAGCGCGAGGCCGCGCTGCTCGGCAGGTCCATCGAGCTCGGCCTGCGCATCAACCCCGAGCACTCCGAGGGGGCCGTGCCCCTGTACGACCCCTGCTCCCCGGGCTCGCGCCTGGGCATCCGCCGGGCGGCCTTCGACACCGCCTTCGCCGAGCAGGGCATGGACGCGGCCCTGGCGGGCGTTTCCTGCCTGCACTGGCACAACCTCTGCGAGCAGGACGCCGACTGCCTGGAACGGACCATCGCGGCCGTGGAGCGCGGCTTCGCGGACGTGCTCCCGAGGATGAAGACCGTGAACTTCGGCGGCGGCCACCACATCACCCGGCCGGGGTACGACGTGGACCTGCTCGTCTCGCTCATCACCCGCTTCCGGGAGAAGTGGGGCGTGGAGGTCTACATCGAGCCGGGGGAGGCCGTGGCGCTCGGCGCGGGCCACCTGGTGGCAACGGTGCTCGACGTCACCGAGGCGGACATGCCCACCGTGGTCATGGATTCCGCCGTGCCCTGCCACATGCCCGACGTCATCGAGATGCCCTACCGCCCATACATCGTGGGCTCGGGCGAACCCGGGGAAAAGGCCTGGACCTGCCGCATAGGCGGGCCGTCCTGCCTGGCCGGGGACGTGGCCGGGGAGTATTCCTTCGACGAGCCGCTGCACACCGGGGACAGGCTCGTGTTCACGGACATGGCCATCTACACCATGGTCAAGACCAACACCTTCAACGGCATCCGCCTGCCGTCCATCTGCACCTGGGAACCCGAAATCCGGGCATTGCGCACCGTGCGCACCTTCGGGTACGGTGACTTCAGGGAACGTTTGTCATAGGGAGCGACACATGTCTGGGGCAGGAAAGGGAAGCACGGAGGGCGGGCATTTTCTCGCCGGGGAAATCGCCAACGCCAAGCCCGAGCAGGCCGGGGTGCACGTCATCCCCGCGCCGCTGGAGGCGTCCGTCTCCTACGGGGGCGGCACGGCCCGGGGCCCGGAGGCCATCATCAGCGCCTCCACGCAGCTGGAGCTGCTCTTCGCCGGGGCCGTCCCGGCGGACATGGGCATCCACACCGCCGAGCCCGTGAACTGCGAGCGCGGGGTGGACAAGGCCCTGGCCGCCGTGGAGGACGCCGTGGCCTTCGCTGCCGAGTGCGAGGCGCTGCCCCTGGTGCTCGGCGGGGAGCACACCGTGACCCTCGGGGCCCTGCGCGGGCTCAAGGCGCGCTACGGCCGCTTCGGGGTGGTCCAGTTCGACGCCCACGCCGACCTGCGCAACATGTACGAGGGCTCCACCATGAGCCACGCCTGCGTCATGCGCCGCGCGGTGGAGGACCTGGGCCTGCCCGTGTTCCAGCTCGGGGTGCGCGCGCTCTGCGAGGAGGAGGCCGCCTACCGCGAGGCCAGGTCCATCGGCCATCTGGACGCGCTCTGGCTGCACCAGCACGGCATT
>JBFWJM010000361.1:0-3241 GCA_050253205.1 Desulfovibrionaceae bacterium | reverse complement strand
AAGGGCTGGGAGTGGGCATCGCTCCTGGTCCTTTTGGTTCTGTTCATCATCCGCTTTGGCCTGATTCACGGCGGTATTCTGGCTGTCACCCTTGGCGTCTGCCTCGGCTTGGTTCGAAGGGCTTTGCGGAAGCAGGGGGGAAATGGTTTAACGTGCGGCAAAGCGATCTGCTCCAAGGATGACCAGGAGCAGTAGAGGCTGGCAGCAGCAACCCGGGGCTCGGCATCCCTCTTGGCTTTGCCGAGGGGCTGCATGACCGGGACTCGGGCTGGGGGGAGAGCGTCGCGCTTCGGCTTCCGGAGCTACGATGCATGAAGGGCCGCTGACAGGCAGGCTTCCGGCCAGTCTGGGTCGTTGTCTCGGGCGTTTGCTGCATGCAAGGTGCATTGGCCGGGCGCATGGCGACCGGGTTGGCTGCCCTGGGTGAGTGGCCGGGTTGCGAGGCCAGGGCGGAAATCCCTCCCAGGGGAGGGAGCCCGCCGCCAGTGGGGCGCGGAAATGAAAAATTGCTTGCATTGCGCCTGTCGATTGGGTAATCACCTCTTTCCCGACGCGTGCCGAGGTAGCTCAGTTGGTAGAGCAGCGGACTGAAAATCCGCGTGTCGGCAGTTCGACTCTGTCCCTCGGCACCACGCGAACACACGGCCCCAGGCGAAAGCCCGGGGCCTTTTTGTCGTCGCCCTCTCACTCTCGGTTGCTTTGTATGGATGAAGCGGGCCGGGAAGGGCAAAAGTCCAGACATTATCTAATGGAGGACAAGATGGTTTGTCGCCCAAATTTTCGCTTTTATTGTTGACAAACCGGGTTGTCTCCCACCAAATAAAGCCTACAGGGCTTGTCGCCCATATTCCCACTCTTTTGGTTGACAACTGGCGGATCAGTTGGGCGGCAGAGTGCCACGGGTTGGTGCCGGAAGAGGCTGATCGGCATTGTGTATTGGCGAGAGCGCGAGGATTTGGTCATGGTCGAAGTGGATTGGGACCTGTCAAAGGCGGTTGGCTACCATTACGGGATGTTCCCCCCCCGGCGGCTCGATTATGAACGGCTTCTAAAGCCGCTGGCCAGGGCGACGGACGCCCTCGCCAGGTTCGACCAGATGCTCAAGAACATGCACAACAGCGAAATACTGCTGGCCCCACTGCGCAAGCAGGAGGCGGTGATTTCGTCCCGCATGGAGGGCACGGTCAGCACCATTGACGAAATCATGCGCTATGAGGCGGACTATGATGATGATGCCGAGGGCATCCGGCAGGTGCGCTCTGAAATTGTGGAGACCCTGCTCTACCAGCGCGCCCTCAAGGCTGCCCAGAGTTCACTTGAAGAAGATCAGGATCTCTCCCCCTGGTTTGTGCGTGGAATTCATCAAAAATTGCTTTCGCTGGGCCGAGGGGCGGAACAATCTCCCGGAAGTTATAAAAGCGAGCAGAATTATCTTGTGGACAAACGGGATAGAAAGGTTCGGTTTGTGCCGATCAGCCCTGAAAAAATGCAGGATGGTCTGGATAGGCTTTTCGAGTACATTAACAAGAGCGAAGATCAAGTGCTGATTAAAACGGCACTTGCGCATGTTGAGTTTGAGGCGCTGCACCCATTCAAGGATGGGAACGGGCGCATCGGCAGAATGCTGATCACATTGATGCTGTGGAAGGATGGAGTGATAACAGCGCCGCACTTTTATATCAGTGCGTATTTGGAAGAAGAAAAAGATATGTATATCGATGTAATGCGAGACGTGTCCAGGGCGGGTGACTGGACCGGCTGGTGTTGCTTCTTCCTGGAGGCTCTTGAAAAGCAGGCTTTTCATAATCTGAAAATAGCGGAAGAAATCCGCTCGCTGTATGAACAAATGAAGACGGTGTTTCGAGATCTTCTGGCGAGTAAATGGCATGCGAATGCCCTGGATGTGGTCTTTACCAGCCCCATCTTCCGAGGGAACAAGTTCGCCGCAGCGGGAGGGATTACCCCCTCGACTGCGACCCGGTTCGTCCGGGTGCTCACGGAAGCGGGCCTGCTCCATGTGTTGGAAGCGCCCGCCGGAAGACGGGCCGGCATGTACGCGTTCGAGCCGTTGCTCCGGCTTGTTCGGGTGTAGCTCTTGCGTTAATCGGCACCACGCGAACACACGGCCCCAGGCGAAAGCCCGGGGCCTTTTTGATTGGCGCAGCGCCGGGCTCTTCAGCCCCGTTGCAGGTGGCTATCGATGACCCGCAGCAATTGCTCTATGTCCACGGGCTTGGTCACGTGGTCCGTGAGGCCCGCCTCCAGGAAGCGCTCACGGTCGCCGACCATGGCGTGCGCCGTGAGGGCGATGACCGGGATGTCGCGGATGTGTCGGAACGTCACGTCCGTGCGGATGCGCCTGGTGGCCTCCTTCCCGTCCATTCTGGGCATCTGGATGTCCATGAGCACCACGTCGTACGCGTTGTCCTGAAGCATCTCCAGGGCCTGGGCCCCGTCAAACGCGCCATCCGCGCGGATACCCTTGCCGTGCAGCAGCTTGAGCATGGCATTGTGGTTCACGAGGTCGTCTTCCACGAGCAGCACGCGGGGCCCGGCGTTCGGCTCCCTGGCCTCGGTTGCCACGGCCTCCGGCCGGGCGTCGGGCGTGTGCTGCCCGGCCTCGGCAAAGGAGAGGTTGACGTAGAACGTCGTGCCCCGGCCGCGCTCGGAGTCCACGGACATGGAGCCGCCCAACAGCGCCACCAGCCGCCGCACTATGGCCAGGCCGAGGCCCGCGCCCTGGTGCCTGCGGGTGTAGCCGCCGTCGCCCTGGGTGAAGGGCTCGAACATCTCGGCGAGCTTGCGGTCGTGCATGCCTTCCCCGGTGTCCTCCACGGTGAGGAGCACGCGGGTTTTACCCTGCATCGTGGGCGGCATGCGCTGGGCGTGGACGCGCACATGCCCCTCGGAAGTGAACTTCAGCGCGTTGCCCACGAGGTTGAACAGCACCTGGCGCAGGAGCTGGCTGTCGCCGCGCAACTCGTTGGGGAGGTCGGGGTCCGTCTCGGTTTCCAGGCGGATGTTCGCCTGCTCCGCCGTGATGCGGTAGAGCGTGCCCACGGAGGAGAGGATCTCCGCCAGGTCGAAGGGTTCCTCCTTGAGTTCCGCTTTGCCCGCCTCGATGCGCGAAAGGTCGTGAATGTCTCCCAGGATGCTGGTGAGCCCCTTGCTGGATGCAATGGCGTGGCGGGTGTATTCCTCCTGCTCGCTTGTCTGCCCGCTCATCTCCAGGAGTTGGAGC
>JBFWJM010000360.1:0-3243 GCA_050253205.1 Desulfovibrionaceae bacterium | reverse complement strand
TGGCCAGGGCCACGGCCAGGGCCACCTCCGGCGCGAGCAGCAGGCAGGAGCGCCCGGCGGCCAGGGCGCGCTCGGCAAGGCTCAGGTAGACGTGCGTCTTGCCCGAACCCGTGATGCCGTGGACCACGCTCATGTTGCCGCCCCACTCCTCCATGGCCGCGCCCAGGGTCTCGATGGCCCGGCGCTGCTCCTCGGTGGGCACGATGGTGTCGGCGGCTGCTTCGTCCACCTCCTGGCCCGGGAAACCCTCGTCGGCATCGTCGAGCCAGCGCACCAGCTCCAGGTGGGCCAGGCGGTCGGCTATGGCCCCGGTGCCGGGCCCGAGGGCCGCCGTGAGCGCGCCGAGGGTGGAGGCGCCGTGCTCGTGCAGGTGCTCCAGCAGGGCGAGCTGGCGCAGGGCCCCCGGCCGCACGGGCCAGGGAGGGTCCTTGGCCAGGGCCGCCACGCGGGCGTCCGCCTCCTTGCGCGGGTTCAGCCGCACCTGGGCGAGGCCTCGGTTCCAGGCGTCGAGCAGCAGGGCCCGCCCGGCGTCATCCAGCGCGGCGACATCACGAGGCGCGAGGGAGCGCGGCAGCCCCGGCACGCCCGGGGCGAAGCGCACCTGGGCCGTGCGCATGCCGGGCGGCAGGAGCACGGCCAGAGCCTGCCCCAGGTGGACCATCTGCCGGGCGGCCAGGTCTTCGGCCATGGCGAGCCAGTCCGCGTCGAGCACGGGCTCGCGTTCCAGCGGCCAGAGCATGGGCCTGGTGGCGAACTCCGGCTCCGCGCACTCCCGCAGGCACACGGCCGCTCGCAGGCCGCCGCGCACGGGCACCAGCACCCGCAGCCCAGGGGCCAGCGGCAACCCCTGCTCCGGGCCCGGGGGCACGGCGTAGGTGAGGTTGGTGAAGGGCGGGCTCGGCAGCGCCACCAGCCAGTATTTGCTCATAAAAAAAAGAGGCCCCGCCCGGATGCGCTCCTGGCGGGGCCGGGGATGCTAGTTGGCCCTGGGGGCGGGGAGCAGCTCTCGCAGCCTGGCGGAGAGGTCCTCGTGCAGGTCGTCGTCCTGGAGGGCGAAGTAGATGTTCGCCGTGAGGTATTCCACCCAGTCGCCCGCGTCGAAGCGCTTGCCGTTGAGCTTGACGGCCAGGAGCTTACCCCGATCCGCCAGGCCCTGGAGGGCGTCGGTGAGCTGGATCTCGCCGCCCACGCCGGCCTCCTGCTTGGCCAGGTCGTCGAAGACCTCGGGCAGGAGCACGTAGCGGCCGATGATGGCCATGGTGGAGGGAGCCTCCTCGGGCTTGGGCTTTTCCACCAGGGTGTGCACGGCGTACTGCCCTGGGGCGTACTCCTCGCCGCAGATGATGCCGTACTTGTTCACGCGCTCGCGCGGCACCTCGATGACGCCGACCACGGCCTTCTTCTCGCGCTTGGCCAGCTCCAGCAGCTGCGGCATGCCCGCGCCGCGCCCGAACACGAGGTCGTCGCCCAGCATGATGCCGAAGGGGTCGTGCCCGCACACGGGCCTGGCCGCGAGGATGGCGTGGCCCAGGCCGAGCTGCTCCTTCTGGCGTACGGAGATGAAGTCGCACATGTCCGCCACGCGGCGGACCTCGTTCAAAAGCTCGGTCTTGCCCGCGCGTTCCAGCAGGTTCTCCAGCAGGAAGTTGCGGTCGAAATGGTCCTCGATGATCCGCTTGTTCTGGTTGGTGACGAACACCACGTCGGTCAGTCCCGCCTGGATGGCCTCCTCGACGATGTACTGCACGATGGGCTTGCGGTAGATGGGCAGCATTTCCTTGGGAATGTTCTTGGTGGCGGGGAGCGACCGCGTTCCCCATCCGGCCACCGGAATGACCACGTTTCGAATCTCCATCCCTCGCTCCTTCAGGCGCGTTCAGCGCAGGTGTTTTTTCAGCACGTCGCAGAGTTCGTCGGCATACTGCTCAACCTTGCCGGGCTCCTGCCCCTCGACCATGACCCTGGCCACGGCCTCGGTGCCGGAGTACCGCAGGAGCACCCTGCCCCGGCCGTCCAGCGCCGCCTCGACGCGCCGTACGGCATCTTGTACCACAGGTACTTCGGAAAATGGAATTTTTTTCTCCACATGTACGTTCTTCAATACTTGAGGAAACGGCACCAGAAGTCCGGAAAGCTCGGACAGGGGACGCCCCTTCTCCTGCATGATGCGCAGGATCTGTAATGCCGCGAGGAGTCCGTCGCCCGTGGTGGAATGCTCCATGAATATCATGTGCCCGGACTGCTCCCCGCCGAGCACGCAACTCTGCTCGCGCATGGCCTCCACAACGTAGCGGTCGCCAACAGGGGTGCGCAGCAGCGTGCCGCCGCGCTCCTTCATGAATACTTCGAGGGCCATGTTGCTCATAACCGTGGCCACCAGCGTATTGTGCGCAAGCTTCCCACGGTCCATGAGGTCCTGGGCGCACATGGCCATGATCTGGTCGCCGTCGAGCACGTGGCCCTTCTCGTCCACCATGATCAGGCGGTCCGCGTCGCCATCCAGGGCGAGGCCGATGTCCGCGCCCTCGTCCACCACCACGTTGGAGATGACCTGCGGGTAGAGCGAGCCGCACTTGTCGTTGATGTTCAGGCCGTTGGGCTTGTTGCCCAGGGTGATGACCGTGGCCCCCAGCTCCTGGAGGATGGTCGGGGCCACGGCGTAGGACGCGCCGTGGGCGCAATCGAGCACGATCTTGACCCCGTCGAGGGTCAGGCTCTGGGAGAAGGTGTGCTTGAGGTAGACGATGTAGCGGCCAGGGGCGTCCGTGAGGCGGAAGGCCCGGCCGATGCGCTCGGGCTCGGGGATGTCCCACTGCGAGGAATCCGCCAGGACCATGGCCTCGATCTCCTCCTCGGCCTGGTCCGGGAGCTTGAAGCCGTCGCGGTCGAAGAACTTGATGCCGTTGTCGGAAAAAACGTTGTGCGACGCGGAGATGACCACGCCGAGGTCGGCGCGCATGCTGCGCGTGAGAAAGGCGATGGCCGGGGTGGGCAGCGGGCCCACGAGGTACACGTCCATGCCCGCCGCGCAGAGCCCGGAGGTGAGCGCCGTCTCGAACACGTATCCCGAAAGGCGCGTGTCCTTGCCGATGACGACCTTGTGGCGCTTGGCGCCGTTGCGGAAGTATTGCCCGGCAGCCAGGCCGAGCCGCAGCGCGATCTCCGGGGTCATGGGGTGGATGTTCACCTGCCCGCGCAGGCCGTCCGTGCCGAAAAGCCTCTTGTTCATGAAGTATCCTCTGT
>JBFWJM010000359.1:0-3255 GCA_050253205.1 Desulfovibrionaceae bacterium | reverse complement strand
GGCGCTTCCACCCCGCGCTGGTGGGGGCCACGGGGCGCTTGGTTCGCGTGCCGCTGGACTGGTTCCGCCTGCTCAACGAGTTCAACGGCTCCTCCGCCGGGAACACCCTGGAGGAGTCCGTGCTCCAGGGGGCCTGCGAACTGGTGGAGCGGCACGTCAGCGCGCGCATCGACCGCGCCGAGCCCGAGCTGCCCACCATCGACCCCGCCTCCAGCGGCGACCCCGTGCTGGAGGAGCTGGTGCGCAAGTTCGCGCAGTGCGGCGTGCGCCTCGTGCTCAAGGACATGACCCTGGGCATGCCCGTGCCCACTGTGGGGGCCCTGGCCTGGGACCCGTCCACCTTCCCGGGCATGAGCGAGATCGTGTTCACGGCCGGGACCTCGTCCTCCCCGGTGAAGGCCGCCATCCGCGCCGTCACCGAGGTGGCGCAGCTGGCCGGGGATTTCCACACCGGGCGCGTGTACGAGGCGTCCGGCCTCTCCAAGTACACGGACCTCTCGTGCATCGACTGGCTGCTTGAGGGGCCCGTGGTGTCCATGGACTCCCTGCCGAGCGTGGAGGCGGGCGACATCCTCGACGAACTTTTGGCCTTGGCTGAAGGGCTGGGCGGGCTGGGGTTCGCCCTGTTCAGCGTGGACACGAGCCATCCGGATATCCAGGTGCCCGCCAACTACAACTTCGTCCCGGGGTTCGACTTCCGCGAGCGCACGCCCAACCGGGGCCTCGGGCTCTTCGTGGGGCGCATGCTCGCCGAAGGCGCGCCCGCAGAGCAGGCCGCGCTCGGCCTCGCCGTGCTGGAGGAGGCCTACCCCGGTGCGCACTTCCTGCCATTCTTCCGGGGGCTCGTGGCCCTGCGGGAGGACGACCCCGAAGCGGCCCTGGAGCTCTTCGCTGCATCGGAGCCGCTGCAACCCGGAGACGAGGAGCGGGCCCTGGCGGCCTTCTACCAGGCGCACGCCCTGAGCCTGCTCGAACGGCACGAGGAGAGCGTGGCGCACCTGGACCGGGCCATCGGGCTCGACCCGGAAATCCAGCAGGCGTTCAATCTGCGCGGGGTGGCCCACTTCCTGGCCGGGCGCTACGAGGAGGCCGCACGCGACTTCCGCTCGGCGCTGGACCTCGACACTGGCCAGCCGCAGATACTCGCCAACCTCGGCGCCTGCCACCAGGAGCTGGGCGAGGAGGAGCAGGCGAAGGACTACCTTAAGAGCGCCCTGGCCATGGACCCGGGGCTCGACGGCGCGCGGCGCAGGCTGGAGCGCCTCGGCGGCGAATAGCGCTCCCCGTGGGAGGGGTGGCGGCGTGCACGGCGGCGGGAGAGGCCGGGGCGCTTTCGGCGTATCCTCTGGGCGCCCTGGGCGCGCTCCGGGGCCATGTATTGACAATATCGCAACGTAATTTTAAATAACTCTTGCAATTGCCATATGTCGAACAGGCGGCGGGACACGTCGCCCTTCGGATAAGGGGCCCCTTTCGGGGCACGCCGCGTTGCGGCGGGATGAGTACGCAACCTTAAGGATGACAAGATGGCTGTTGTCGAATTCAAGGGGAAAAGTTTCGAAGTGGATGAGGATGGCTTCCTGCAGATCTTCGACGCCTGGACCCCGGAATGGCAGGAATACGTGTAGGAGCAGGAAGGCATCGCCGAGATCACCGACGACCACCAGAAGGTCGTCGAGTTCCTGCAGGACTACTACAAAAAGAACGGCATCGCCCCGATGGTCCGCATTCTCTCCAAGGTCACTGGCTTCAAGCTGAAACAGATCTACGAGCTGTTCCCCTCCGGCCCCGGCAAGGGCGCCTGCAAGATGGCCGGCCTGCCCAAGCCCACGGGCTGCGTGTAGCCGCCTGGAGCGTGAAATCGAAGACGGGGGCTCCGGCCCCCGTTTTTTTTTGGGCGGAAAGCCAGCGGGCCGGAATATTTTTTCTTGCCAAGCGGTAGGATTACGGGTATTGATTCCGCCTCCAAGCACACGACGACAGGAGAACCGTCATGAAAAAAGATATTCATCCCAAAGTCTTCAACGCTACCATCCGCTGCCACTGCGGTTATGAGGCCCAGGCGATTTCCACCAAGGGCGAGAATCTCGAAGTTGAAATTTGCGCCGAGTGCCATCCCTTCTATACGGGCAAGCAGCGCTTCGTGGACACCGCTGGCCGCATCGACCGCTTTCGCAAAAAGTACGCAAAGTTTCAGGACAATTCGTCCAATTAGCTGCTTTCGGCGTCAAGCCGCAGGAACGACCTCTGCCGGGACGCCCGGTGGAGGTTTTTCTGTTCCTCGGGGGCCGAGCCGGGAGCATGCCCCGGGCTTTACTTTCCGGCCCCAGTCGTTATTTGATGGACGAGGCGCCGGGTTCCGCGCGCCAACCCCAACCGGAGCGTAGCCGCGTGAAAGCTCGTGATCTCCTGCTCTTCTCCGCGTCGCAGGCCGTGGGCGGCCAGGCCGTCATCGAAGGCGTGATGATGCGCGCCAAGGACAAGCTGGCCATCGCCGTGCGCAAACCCAACGGGGAGATCAAGGTCGAGCTGCGGCCCTGGTTCACCCTGAGCGCCCATCCCCTGCTCTCCAAGCCCTTTGTGCGGGGCTTTCCCGTCCTGCTGGAGACGCTGGTCAACGGCGTCAAGGCCCTGAACTACTCGGCCACCCAGGCCATCGACGAGGAGGAGGGCGAGACGCCCATCTCCACCTGGCACCTGGTGCTGACCATGATCGTTGCCATGGCCTTCGCCCTGGGGCTGTTCGTGGTGCTGCCGCACTTCTTCTCCGTGGCCATGGAGTGGATGGGCCTTTCCGGGGACGTGGACTCCCTCTCCTTCCACCTCTGGGACGGCGTGTTCAAGATGCTCATGTTCGTGGGCTACATCCTGGCCATCTCGCTCATCCCGGACATCAGGCGCGTGTTCCAGTATCACGGGGCCGAGCACAAGACCATCTGGACCTACGAGGAGGGCGGCGAGCTGACCCCGGCCGTGGCCCGGGGGTTCTCCCGGCTGCACCCGCGCTGCGGCACGGCCTTCCTGCTCTTCGTGCTGGCCATCTCCATCGTGCTCTTCACCGTGCTGGTGCCGCTGCTGCTCATGCCCTGGGCCCCGCAGCAGTTCATCGTGAAGCACCTGTACATCGTGGGGCTCAAGTTCCTGCTCATGGTGCCCGTGAGCTGCCTGGCCTACGAGCTCATCAAGTTCGCTGGCAAGTTCCACCGCAACGTCCTGTGCCGATTCCTGTGCTGGCCCGGCCTGGCCATGCAGGCC
>JBFWJM010000358.1:0-3256 GCA_050253205.1 Desulfovibrionaceae bacterium | reverse complement strand
GATGTTGCCCCAGGGCACGGCGAAGAAGGGCCGCTGCTGCGTGGCCAGGACGTTGTAGTCCAGGCAGCTTTGCAGGTCGCCGCGCTGCATGGCGATGCCGCCCAGCTGCACGTTGGCCTCGGCCATCTTGGGCGAGGCCTCCACGGCGTCGCGGAAATAGCGCTCGGCCTCCATGTATTCGCGCTTGGAGAGGTGGGCCACGCCGAGGTTGTACAGCGTGTTGCCGCAGTCCTTGTTCTTGGCGAGGTTTTCCCGGAGGTCGGCGATGTATTCATCCACGTTGTTGTACTGTTTGTCCATGGCGTGTCTCCCGTATTCAGGGTTGGCAGGCTGCTCCAATACGTTGAGCTGCCGCGTTGGCGTAAACAGTTCAGGCCCTCACGTACAAAGGGTACGCTTGGTCCATAACCGTGTTTGCGCCCTGCATCTCTTCATCTTGACAGTCTGTTTTGTGTTGCAACAGGCGTCGGTCTAGAACGTCTGCCCCTGGCGCTTCAGCAGCGCATCGTACCAGAGGCAAAAGTCGTACAGCGGGCGGCAGCGCTCGGGCTGGGCAAGCAGCTGGATGGTGAACTCGGTCACCGAGGCCTTGTAGTTTTCGTTGATCTTGCCGCCCTGGTCGCGGAAGAACAGCAACGCCAGTTCCTGGGCGGTGTGGCCCGTCTTGTTGCGGCGGATGTCCAGCGGATCGTTGGGCAACTGGAAGGGCTCCCAGTTTTCGTAGCCGATGCGGTCCACGTATTTTCTCTGCCGGGGGGAGAGGCGCTCGAACATCTCCTGCTTGAGGGCCTCGACCTCGGCCGGGGTCTTCGCTTCCATGGGGTTGTTCTCCTGGCCTAGTCGTCGTCTCGGTCCGGGCCGCCGATGGTGATGGAGAAGGAGTCGTCCTTGCAGGAGGAGCACGCGGACGAGCCCGGCCCCTCGCCGCAGGAGGAACAGTTCATGGGCAGGGGGTTGCCCGTGGGCTGCTGCGCGGGGGATTGCGCCGGCTGCATCACGCCGAGGTAATCTTCGTTCATGTCCGTGATGATGGCCATGGAGGGCGGGATGAGCAGGGAGCCGAGCTCCACGTAGCGGGAGTTGATGGATTGGGCCAGCTCCTGGGAGAGGGCCATGAGCGCGTCCTGGAGCTTTTCCACGTGGATGGTGGGGTAGGGCTGGCCGGGCTCGAACCCGGAGCGGCCGCAGGTGTGCACCTCGCCGCCGATGGCCGTGGGCACGCCGTAGGTGCGGCAGGTCACGGGGCGGTAGTCGTAGAGCGCGCAGAGGTCGTCCTCGCCGAGCAGCGGGCAGCGCAGGCGCGCCTCGGCCACCTGGCGCAGCAGCTCGGAAGAGGGCGTGCCCTCCTCGGAGGCCTTGAAGAGCTTGCGCTTGAGGCGGTTGACCTCGCGGTCGGCCTTGTCGGCGCGCTCCATGAGGGCGTTCTTCTCCGGGCCGGAGAAGAGGCGCTGGAAGTGGTGGTTGAGGTACAACGCCTCCACCAGGGAGATGTCGAACAGGGCGTAGCAACAGTCGCTGCAGCCCCTGCCGCAGTGGACCATGTCGCCGGTCTGGGCCTGAATCTGCTCGAAGGTGGCGTCCACCGTCTTGAGAATGGCCTCGTACCGTTTGAAAAAGTCGTTGAAATCTAGAGCCATGGTCCGTGTGTCTCCTTGCGCTGGGTGGGATGGGCGCGGGGCCGCGCGGCAAGGACTATCTAACGCATCCTGGCGGATCGTCAACCTCGGCCAGGGACGAAAATCGCGGAAAGGAGCGACGCGGCCGCCGCAGGGCCCGGCCCGCACGGCCGGAAGCGGCAAAAAAGAAACGGGGACGACCAAGGCCGCCCCCGCTGTTCATCCTAAGCGGAAAGAACTACTCTTCCTCGACGGTGATGGCGTCCTGCTCGCAAACCTCGACGCAGGACTCACAGCCCAGGCACTCCTCGGCGTTGACGGGAACGGCCTTGCCGTCCTGAAGCTCGTAGACCTCAACGGGGCAGACGTCCACGCATTCGCCGTCGCCAATACATTTGTCGGTGTCGACAGTGACAGTGTAACCCATGTTTTCCTCCAAAATAATGTTATCGGGCGCGTTGCGCCCAATCACCGATCGTTGTGGGCCCGGGCTCGCGGGAGTTCGGACCACGCCAAGGCAATTATCCCGCGTGGGCCATGGTGTCAAGCCACAATTGCCCCGGGGGCGGGTCTTTTCGACTGTTTTCGGGGGCGGCCAGGGAGGCTGTTTCGAGGCGGTTTTTGGGGGGCGTTTCGGGCGAGTTGACATGGCCCGCCACTCGCCTATGCTGGCGGCGAATCCCATCACCAATACGAGGACATCCATGTTCACCAAGGAAGAACTGCTCAAGTACGCCCGGACCCTCTGGTGGGGCCTGACCACCGCCCGCCTGAACCCCTACAAGCCCGGGGACGTGGTCCTGCTGCGCTACGACCTGCCCGCGCTGCCCCTGGCCGAGGCCATGTTCGAGCTGCTCGTGGAGCAGGGGATGGTGCCCGTGCCCAGGGCCAACCTCTCCGCCCCCATGGAGCTCGCCTTCTACGGCAAGGGCTCCGAGGCGCAGATCACGGCCATCCCCGCCGGGGACCGCGAATTCGTGGGCGGGCTCTGCGGGCTCATCTCGCTCATCGCTCCGGCCTCGCTGACCCACCTGGCCGGGGTGGACCCCAAGAAGATCGGCGCGGCTGCCGTGGCCCGCAAGTTCATGCGCGACATCATGGAGAAGCGCGAGCAGACCGGCGACTTCGGCTGGACGCTCTGCGCCTACCCCACGCCCGCCCTGGCCGAGGCCGCCGGGCTCTCCATGGAGCAGTTCGCCGCGCAGGTGAAGAAGGCCTGCTTCCTGGACGAGCCCGACCCCGTGGCCCGCTGGGAGGAGCTCTTCGCCGCGGCCGAGGGGGTCAAGAGCTGGCTCAACGGCCTGCCCATCCGCACGGTGCGGGTGGAGTCCGCGCGCTGCGACCTCACCGTGGACCTGGGCGAGCGGCGGCGCTGGCTCGGCGTTTCCGGGCACAACATCCCCAGCTTCGAGATATTCCTCTCGCCGGACTGGCGCGGCACCAGCGGCGTGTACCACGCGGACCAGCCGTCCTACCGTTCGGGCAACCTGGTGCGCGGGGTCACGCTGGAATTCCGCGAGGGGCGCGTGGTGCGCTCCGAGGCCGAGGAGGGCGGCGGCTTCGTGGCCCAGCAGCTGGCCATGGACGAGGGGGCCTGCCGCCTGGGCGAGTTCTCCCTCACGGACAGGCGATTTTCGCGC
>JBFWJM010000357.1:0-3260 GCA_050253205.1 Desulfovibrionaceae bacterium | reverse complement strand
GGAACCTTCAGCGCGCAGGTCGCCCCGCGCTCGTTCGTCCGCAAATAGGAGCCAGCCCATGCAAGCCCTCCCCTCCCACCGGACACAGCGCGGCAGCGTGCTGCTCTACCTCGTGGCGGCCCTGGCCGTGCTCGGCGTGCTCTCCCTGGCGGCCACCAGTTTCTTCTCCTCCTCGGAGCAGGCCGTGGCCCGCTCCAACTGCCCCACCCTCGCCAGGCACCTGGCCGAGGCGGGCATCCGCTACGCCACCTCCCAGATACGCCAGCAGGCCAATCTGGCCGACGCCACCACCACGGCCGCCAGCCTCTCCACCACCACCTACACCGTCACCGACGCGGGTGCCTTCAACCTCGCCGTGAGCGCCCCCTACGACCCCGGCAGCGGAACCTACGCGGTGAATATCGCCTGCACGGCCTCGGCCTGCGGCGGCCAGGCGTCCTCTAGCCTCAGCGTCTCCGGGGTGACGACGGCCCTGACCGCAGGCGGGGGCGGCGGCTCCGGCGAGGGGGAGATCAACTTCGACGAGGACGAGGAGGGCGGAGGCGGGGTCAACGACTTCGTGGAGGCGGGCCAGGGAGGCGAAACCGATGATGCCGTGCAGAAGGACCCCGAGAACCAGGACGTCTCCCTCGGCAACAACGTCTACAACAGCTACGGCTGCCTCTGGTACAAGGGCGACAAGAGCTCCTGCACGCAGGGCGTCTGCGGGTTCGGGGCCGGGCTGCGGGCCTATTTCGAGGTTCTGCTCTCCGCGAACACCCAGGGCGACGGGTTCGTCTTCACCATCGTCAACGCCCAGAACAACACCGTGAGCGACTGCGGCGGCGACAGGAACATGGGCGAACTCCTGGCCTACGGCGGCAGCGGCAACAGCGGCGAGGGGCTCCAGGCCCCCAAGCTCGGCCTGGAGTTCGACCTCTACTCCAACACGGGCGACGGCAGCGTTTGCAGCACGGGCCAGCGCAACGACTACAGCGGCGACAGCTCCCGCGACCACGTGGCCTGGGTTTTCTGGGGGCACGACTACTGGGTGAACGGCTGCAACGGCACCCACGACGACAACCGCCACGGCGCAGGAATCTGGAGCGGCACCAACCCCGTGCCCCCCAGCGCGGACATCCTCACCAACCCGGAGAACATCGGCGACTCCGGAGCAGGGGACGACGGCTACTATTACGACGAATCCCACGGCGGCAACTGGATGCGCGGGTACAACTCCGGCAACCACGACAAGAAATTCCTCGTCCGGGTGGAGATCGACCGCTCCCTCAGCGCCAACCTCAACGGCAATTACCCCTACTCCCTCAAGGGCTGGATAGTGCGGGACGACGTGGACATGCCAGAGGGATTCGACAACGTGAACGAGGACTACTTCGACCCCGACGACGAATCCACCTGGCCTCAGGTGGTCCACGCCGTGGCGCTCAGTTCCTCCAAGCACGCCAGCATGAACGAGGTTCTCTTCGGCTGGACCACGGCCACCGGGTCCGCCAGCCAGACCATCACCATCTCCAACTTCCAGCTCACCTTCAAGCACGACGCCACGAGCTGCCCCGCCGCCTCCAAGCCCTCGGACTACGTCATGGCCGTGCCCATGTTCGAGGGCCAGAGCGGCAACATGCGCAACACCGTAACCGACGCCAACAGCTGGTCCGGCGACGCCTACTGGCTCGCGGGCAAGGGCTGCCCCACCACGGGCAGCCGATTCTTCGACAACGACCACGGCCCGGCCCCCTTCTGGAGCAACCCCGCCAGCGCGCTGACCACCACGGGCACCGTGGCCGCCTGGATCTACCTGAAAGAATACAAGGACTTCTCCGCCGTCCTGATGAACGGCACGGACCAGGAGGTGTTCTGCCTACAGTTCACCAAGAACGACTACCGCAGCGATTTCTCCACTGTCCGCTTCAACGAGGACCGCAGAAACGGCAGCTGGAGATACATCCAGCACGGCGACAGGAAACCCGCCCTGTGCATCACCCAGGCGGACGGCAAGATATACTGCGTGAACTCCCAGACCGAGCTGGAGCTGGAGCGCTGGTACCACCTGGCCACCACTTGGGACGCGGCAACGGACGAGATGCAGTTCTTCGTGGACGGCACAAGGACCGCCACCTTCACCACCTCGGACAGCGGCTGGAACCTCGACGGCGCGCCCGGCAGCCCGCCCTGGTCCAACGACGTGCTCATCGGCGGGCAGGATACGAGCGACACCTACAACTTCCAGGGCATGATCGATGACGTCTACCTGTATGACCGGGTGCTCACGGACGACGAGATAGCAGCCCTCTACTCTGACGGCTTCCAGTGCCCCCAGGAGTGACCATGACCAAGCTTCGCACCACCCCGGCCGCCCTGGCCCTCGCCCTTGCCCTCACCCTTGCTCCGGCCGCCATGGTCGGCCTGGCAACACCCGGACAGGCCCTCGCCATCAGCGAGACCAGCGCCGACACCTCCAACGCCCTCACCGAGGAGCAGGCCGAGCGGCAACGCACCGCCCACGAGGCCAAAGAGGCCGAAGAGGAGGCCAAGGCCCGCGCCGCACAGCAGGCGCTCGAAAACAAGAACAAGCCCCAGGGGCAGGTCATCACCATCCACCGGGAATAGCCCGGCCCCAGGACGGGCCAGCCACCATGCCGGGAGCCGCCCCAATGGCAATCCCCCGCGCTCCAGCAAGCGCAGTCCCTGGCCGGGGGTGTTGCGGATCGTTGGATGGACAAGGCATGAGCGCGGCCACAAGGGCGCAAGCCTGGGCACACGCGGGTCAGCGTTCGCTTCCTGGTGCCTCCGGCGGCCAAGGGGGCGCGCCCCCTTGGAACCCCTTTCCAGGGTGTTGTGGGTTGTTGGCTGCACAAAGCATGAGCGCGTTCAAGGC
This sequence comes from Desulfovibrionaceae bacterium, assembly GCA_050253205.1. Lineage (GTDB taxonomy): Bacteria > Desulfobacterota > Desulfovibrionia > Desulfovibrionales > Desulfovibrionaceae > JAHJKV01. The sequence goes on along the minus strand of JBFWJM010000357.1, from coordinate 385 downwards.
GTTGCATGGCTGGACCCGCGCGGCTGGTGCATGCGCAGGCAGGTGCATGCGCGGCAAGAACACGGTGACAATGCCTCAAGGACGGAAGCAGGTGGGTGGCGCAAGCAGGCCATGGTGCCTCCGGCGGCCAAGGGGGCACGCCCCCTTGGAACCCCTTTCTGGGGTGATGCAAATCGCGGAGGGCGGCATTGAGCGCCGCCATCGCCGATGCCCGCACAAACATAAAATCGGCCCGGCGCGGCGAGGTCCAGACGCGAGCCGATTCATGGCGACGACGCGTACTCTTTGGTACGCGAGGAGCTGTGAACGGCAAGCAACGCCGCCATCGCCGATGCCCGCACATACACAAAATCGGCCCGGCGCGGCGAGGGCCAGTCGCGAGCCG
>JBFWJM010000356.1:0-3266 GCA_050253205.1 Desulfovibrionaceae bacterium | reverse complement strand
CCCTGCTCGCCATCGGCCTTTTCTCGACCCTGGTGGCGGCGCTCTTCCTGCTGCGCACCCGCGATTTCAAGCGCATGCTCGCCTATTCGAGCATCGAGCACATGGGCATCCTGTGCATCGCCACCTCTCTCGGAGGACCGGGCGCATGGGCGGCTCTTTTTCATGTCTGGAGCAACGGCCTGACCAAGGGGGCCCTCTTCCTGAGCGCGGGCAACCTGCAACGCGCGGCGGACTCATCCTCCATCGACGATGCGCGCGGCATGTTCAAAGTCATGCCGCGCTCCTCCATGCTCCTCGTGACCGGCATGTTCGCCATCACGGCCTGCCCGCCCTTCGCCCCCTTCTTCAGCGAACTGCTGGTCGTGCGCACCGGTTTCGCCGCCGGTCAGGGCTGGGCCATCGGCCTCTTCCTGGCCTGCCTGCTGCTGGCCTTCTTCGGCCTCTCGCGCATCGTCTTCGCCGTCGTCGACGGACGCCCGAGGCTCAAGACGACCAAAAGGGCGCGCGTGCGGGAATCCGCCGGGCTCGTGTTGCCCCCGCTCCTTCTTCTGGCCGCCTCCCTCTGGCTTGGCCTTTTCACCCCGGACATCCTCAGGGATGCCTGGTCCGCCGCAGTCCTTCAACTCTTCCCAACGCCATGAACACACTCGCCCCTTTTTTTCCAATCACCAACGCGTCCAGGATCTCATGGGCTTCGGTCCCGGTCTTTTCGGTGACCAAGCTTGTCCGCCTGACGAGTGAAATGCTCCACGCCGGAGCGCGGCTGTGTTCCTGGTTCGGCGTGCCGGACCAGGACGGCACGATTCTGGTCGCGGTCCTGGCGCTGGACGCCGAAAGCACCCTCGGCGTGGCCCGCAGCGAACCCGTGAACGGTTCCTACCCGTCCCTGACTCCCAAGCACCCCCAGGCCCATCTCTTCGAGCGCGAGGTCTGGGAACAGCATGGGCTGGTCCCTGTCGGCCATCCCTGGCTCAAACCCGTGCGCCACACGCTCGAGAACGCCCCGGCCAACGCCCCGTTCTTCCGGGTCGAAGGCGGCGAAGTGCACGAGGTGGCCGTGGGACCGGTGCATGCCGGGGTCATCGAGCCTGGCCATTTCCGCTTTCAGTGCGCGGGCGAGGAAGTGCTGCATCTGGAAATCGCGCTCGGCTACCAGCATCGGGGAATCGAGGACGCGCTGCCTGGCGGCCCCCATCCGGCGACCATGAGCCAGATGGAGGCCCTGGCCGGAGACACGAGCATCGCCCACGCCACGGCCTACGCCTCCGTCATGGAAGCCCTGGGCGGGGTGGAAGCGCCCCTGCGCGCGCAGTGGCTGCGCGCCGTCGCCCTCGAACTCGAACGGCTGGCCAACCACACCGGCGACATGGGCGCCCTGGCCCTGGACGTGGCCTTTTTGCCCACCTCGGCGGCCTGCGGTAAAATCAGGGGGGATTTTTTGAACCTGACGGCGCTCATGTGCGGCAACCGCTTCGGTCGCGGGCTGGTCCGTCCAGGCGGGTGCCGGCATGATCTGGAGGAAAAGCGCCTCCTCACCCTGGTCGGGAGGCTCAAAACCCACATGGCCGACGTGGAACAGGCCGTGGCCTGGTTCTGGGACGCGGCCTCGGTGCGGGTGCGCTTCCGCAATGTCGGCGTGGTGCACCCGTCCCAGGCCGCGGACATCGGTCTGGTCGGCCCGGCGGCACGGGCCTGCGGTCTGGTTCGCGACGTGCGATTCGACCACCCGGCGGGCTGGCACCGTTTTTCCCAGGCCCCCGTTGCGGTCTGGCCCAGCGGCGACATCTTCGCCCGCGCCCGGGTGCGTTCCCTGGAAATCCAGCGCTCCGGGCGCTACCTCTTCGAACAGCTGGATGCCCCGGTGGACGGGGAAATCCAGACCCGCCTTCCCGCCCCGCAGCCCGAATCCTTGTCCGTGGCCCTGGTCGAGGGCTGGCGCGGAGAAGTCTGTCACGTGGCCGTTACCGATCATTTCGGACGCTTCCGGCGCTACAAGATCACCGATCCCTCCTTCCACAACTGGACCGGCCTGGCCCTTGCCCTGCGCGGCACGGCGGTCTCGGACTTTCCCATCTGCAACAAGAGCTTCAACCTGTCCTACTGCGGCTTTGATCTCTAAGGGGAACGCCTATGTTCATATTCGACACCATTAAAAACCGGATACAACGCGGCTGCCAGACCATGCCCTACCCCAAAGGCCCGGCCCCGGCCCTGCCCGACCGCCACGGCGGAGCCTTGCGCCTGGACGCCTCCCGCTGCCCCGAAGGCTGCGCCCAGTGCCTGGGCGTCTGCCCCACCGGGGCCATCACCCTGGAGCCGGGCCGGGGAGCGCGCCTTGACCTGGGCCGCTGCCTGTTCTGCGGGGACTGCGTGGCGGCTTGTGCGCATGGAGCCATCACCACGACAAACGATCACCGTTTGGCCACGCGCCGCCGCGAGGACCTGATTCTTGGCGAAACGGGCGCGGAAGAATTGCGGTTGGCCGCGGCCCTGGACAAGAAGATGAAAAGCCTGCTCGGCCGGTCCCTGCGCCTGCGGCAGGTCAGCGCGGGCGGATGCGGCGCCTGCGAGGCGGACATCAACGTGCTCGGCACCATCGGCTGGGATCTGGGACGCTTCGGCATCCAGTACGTGGCCTCGCCGCGCCATGCCGACGGCGTGCTCATCACCGGCCCCGTGACCAAAGGCATGGAACTGGCCCTGCAGAAAACCTGGGCCGCCGTGCCCGAACCGCGCATCGCCATCGCGCTCGGCGCCTGCGCCATCAGCGGCGGGCCCTTTGTCGGCCACGCCCAGCACAACGGCGGGGCGGACCCCATCATCCCCATCGACCTCTACATCCCCGGCTGCCCCCCGCACCCGCTGACCATCCTGGACGGATTCCTGCGCCTGCTGGACCGCCTGCCCGAACACAACCTCTAGCAGGCCGCCCAAAAACGGGGGTCTGCCCAGTTCGCAGCCTGCGGGCAAACGCAGGGCGCGCGGCAAAAAAAAAGGGCCGGAATCGCTTCCGGCCCTTTGATCGTTCTGGGGTGTGAACGGCTTAGTACATGCCGCCCATACCGCCCATGCCGCCTGCGGGCATGGCCGGGGCAGCCTCTTCCTTGGGCTTGTCGGCGATGGCGCATTCGGTGGTCAGCAGCAGAGAGGCCACGGAAGCGGCGTTCTGCAGGGCGATGCGGGTCACCTTCTTGGGATCGATGACGCCGGACTTGAGCAGGTCTTCGTATTCGCCGGTGGCGGCGTTGTAACCGAAGTCTTCCTTG
>JBFWJM010000355.1:0-3283 GCA_050253205.1 Desulfovibrionaceae bacterium | reverse complement strand
ACACGAGCCACAATGCGCCCGACGCCTCCGGCGGGAGCGTGCGCGTGGCCGTTCTCGGCCCGGACGACATGCGCGCCGTCATGGAGCTGGAGCGGCTGTGCTTCCCCTACCACTGGACCGAGGAACAGTTTCGCCTGGGGTTGGAGCGCGGGGCGTTCCAGGTGCTCGGCGCGCTGGACGGCGAAGCCCTGGTGGGCTATCTGGCATTTTCCATCATCCTGGATGAAATGGAGATTTTGAATCTTGCCGTGCACCCCGCCGAGCGCAGGAGGGGCCTTGGGGCCCGTCTGCTCGGCAAGCTCCTGGCCGTCTGCAGGGAGCGGGGGGTGCGCACGGGGTTTCTGGACGTGAAGCAGTCCAACACCCCGGCCATTGACCTCTACCTCAAATTCGGATTCAAGAAGAGGGGAGTGCGCAAGCGCTACTATCCCGACACCGGAGAGGACGCCCTGCTCCTCTCGCGGGAGATACGCTGATGCGCGCGCCCGGGAGGGAAACATGAAATTCATCGACCAGATGGACCTGAAGGGCAAGAAGCTCTTCATCCGCGTGGACTACAACGTGCCGCTTGACAACGGGCGCATCACCGACGACCACCGCATGACCGCCGGGCTGCCCACCCTGAACTACGCCCTGGACCACGGCGCGTCGCTCATCCTGGCCGCGCACATGGGCAAGCCCAAGGGCAAGGTGGTGCCCGAGCTCTCGCTGAAACCCGTGGCCAAGCACCTGGCCGAGCTGCTGGGCAGGCCCGTGCCCCTCGCGCCCGATTCCGTGGGCCCCGAGGTGGAGGATATGGCCCGCAGGCTCAAGCCCGGCGAGGTGATGATGCTGGAGAACCTGCGCTTCCATGCGCACGAGACCGGCAAGACCATCGACGACCGGGGCGACCACGGCATCCGCCTGGCGGCCCTGGCCGACATGTACGTCAACGACGCCTTCGGTGTGGCCCACCGGGAGAACGCCTCGGTGGTGGACGTGCCGATATTCGCGCCCGAGTGCTGCGGCGGCCTGCTGCTCAAGCGGGAGTGGGAATACCTCGGCACGGCGCTCAAGAACCCGGCCCGGCCCTTTGCGGCCATCTCCGGCGGGGCCAAGGTCTCCTCCAAGCTCGGCGTGCTCAACAACCTGCTCGGCAAGGTGGACCACCTGATCATCGGCGGGGCCATGGCCAACACCTTTGTGCTGGCCCAGGGCGGAGCCGTGGGCAACTCGCTGGTGGAGCCGGACCTCGTGGACACGGCCAGGGAGATCATCGCCACCGCCCAGAGCAAGGGCACCGCGCTGCACCTGCCCACGGACTTCGTTTACGCCCCTGGGCCGGACGCCGCCCGGGCGGAGGGCACCTGCGCCGCCGGGGCCATGCCCGAGGGGCAGATGGCGCTGGACATCGGCCCGGAGAGCGCGGCGGCCTTCTGCGAGGTGCTTCGCCAGGCGCGGACCCTGGTCTGGAACGGGCCCATGGGCCTGTTCGAGAACGCGGCCTTTGCCGAGGGCTCGCTGGCGCTGTGCCGCTGCGCGGCGGAGCTTGCGGACTGCGTGACCATCGTGGGCGGAGGCGACACCGACGCCCTGGTCCACCTGGCCGGGCTGGCCGAGCGGTTCACCTTCATCTCCACCGGGGGCGGGTCGTTCATGGAATTTCTGGAGGGCAAGGACCTGCCCGGATTCAAGGCCATCGAGGAGTGTGCCAAATGAAGAAGCTCATGGCGGCGAACTGGAAGATGTTCAAGGTGCGCGAGGACGCGAAAACCACCGCCCTGGCCCTGGCAGGGCTCATCGAGGGCAAGGTGCCCGAAGATCGGGAGGTGCTGCTCATCCCGGCGCTGCCGTCCGTGGGGCCCGTGTACGAGGCCCTGGGGGCGGGCGCGCGCGGCATCCTCGTGGGCGCGCAGAACGTCTACCCGGCCGAGGAGGGCGCCTTCACGGGCGAGGTCTCCCCGGCCATGCTCAAGGACCTCGGGGCGGGCCACGTGCTGGCCGGGCACTCCGAGCGCCGCCATGTGCTGGGCGAGGACGACGCCTTCGTGGGCCAAAAGACCGCCTTCGGCCTGGCGCACGGGCTGACAATGATCCTCTGCGTGGGCGAGAAGATCGAGGAACGCCGCGCGGGCGATGTGGAGGCCGTGCTCACCCGGCAGCTCGAAGCCGGGCTGGCGGACGTGCCCAAGGACGTGCCTGCGGAGCGCATCGTGGTGGCCTACGAGCCCGTCTGGGCCATCGGCACCGGAGAGGTGGCCGGACCTGCGGAGATCATTGAGGCCCATACCTTCCTGCGGAAAATGTTGCGGAAACTTTACGGCGACAAGGCCAATGAAATCAGGATATTGTACGGCGGCAGCGTGAAGCCGTCGAATTGTGCTGAAATCATAGCGCTTGACAACGTGGACGGTGTGTTGGTAGGTGGCGCTAGCTTGATTGCGGAGAGCTTCGCCGAGATCGTTCTGGCCTAGCTCAACGCCCCGGAAAAAAAGAGGTAAGAGAGTGGATACCCTGGTTCTGACCATTCATGTCGTCGCCTGCGTCTTCCTGATCGTGCTGATCCTGCTCCAGTCCGGGCAGGAGGGCATGGGGGTGATCTTCGGCGGCGGAAGCAGCTCCATGTTCGGCGCTTCTGGTGCCGGGGGCCTGCTCGTGAAGGTCACGGCCGGGCTGGCCGTGGTGTTCCTGATCACCTCCCTTACCTACAACGTGCTGACCAAGCAGGCCCCCACGTCCATCATGGACGAGGCCGTGCAGTCCATGCCCGTTGAAACCGAGACCCCTCCCGCTCCGGCCCAGCCCGAGTAGCGGTTCCGAATAAGTGCCGAGGTGGTGGAACTGGTAGACACGCTATCTTGAGGGGGTAGTGGGAGAAATCCCGTGGGGGTTCGAGTCCCCCCCTCGGCACCACCGAATGAACGGAGCCCGGCGAAAGCCGGGCTCTTTCTTTTTGTTTTGCCCCTGCCACGCCCGCCAATCATCTCTGCAAAGAAATGCCATTCCCTGCGGCCAAGCTCATGCCGGAACAAGTGGAGGAGATCAAGGCGAGGGTGGATGCCGGGGAGGAGAAGAAGGCCCTGGCCCAGGAGTACGGGGTCAGCCGTCAGACGCTCTACCGGGCTATCGGGTAGGGCGGGCTTTTCGTTCACCTTTTCCTCTTGGGGAGTATCTATTTTTGGGGCTGTCCTAGCTAAGCTCACCGCTTAGGCTTAGGATGGCATCATGTACGAGAGGAAAAGTCGGCTCAGTCCACAGAAGCGGGCCAGGCTCATTGAGCACTTCATCGCTGGCACAACGGCAC
>JBFWJM010000354.1:0-3290 GCA_050253205.1 Desulfovibrionaceae bacterium | reverse complement strand
GTCATCGCGCTCTTCTACACGGCGGAGCTCTCCCTGCCCGCCCTGGGCGTGGGCCGTGCGGCCCTGGCGGCCATGGCCCTGCTCAACATCGCCTGGAAAACCCGCCACTACCTGCCCTACCTCCTGCTGGGCGTGGTGGTCTGGCTGGCGTTCCTCAAGTCCGGCATCCACGCCACCATCGCCGGGGTGCTCGCCGCGGTCATGATCCCCGCACGCACGGACATCGACTGCATGCGCTTCGTGGAAAAGCTGCGCGGCGCGGCCATCGCCTTCGAGGAGGCCATCACCCCCGGGCGCACGGTCATGTCCAACAAGGACCAGCAGCGCGCCCTCCAGGAGGTGGAGCACGCCCACGAGGCCGCCACCACCCCCCTGCTCCAGCTGGAGCACGCCCTGCACCCCTGGGTCTCGTTCTGCATCATGCCCATCTTCGCCCTGGCCAACGCGGGCGTGGAGCTGCGGGCGGACCTCTTCAGCGGGCTGGGGAGCCCGCTGGCCCTGGGCGTGGTGCTCGGGCTCCTGGCGGGCAAGCAGCTCGGCATCACGGGCGCGTGCTGGCTGGTGCGGCGGCTCGGCTGGGCCGAGTATCCGCACGGCGCGTCCCTTCGCCACATCTGGGGGGCGGGCTGCCTGGCGGGCATCGGCTTCACCATGTCCATCTTCATCGCCAACCTCGCCTTCGAGGGCGACCCGCGCGCCGTGGAGCTGGCCAAGCTGGCCGTGCTCCTCACCTCGCTGGCGGCCGGGCTCGGCGGCTGGCTGCTGCTGCGCTTCATGCCCGAGAATGCGCGGGGCTGAGCGGCGCGAACAAGACAGCGAACGGTTCGCCATCACGCTGGCCTCCCCGTCCGCTTGGGCGTATCGTGACGGCAAGGGGCCGCCTCGGAAACTTTCTGCGGCCGGGGCGCATCTTCTTCAGAAAGCGGAGACACACCGGGGAGAATCATGATGTGCAAAGAAAAGAAGCACGATGACGCCCCAGCAGGCTCAACGAGCCGCTCCAGGAGAGCGAACTGGAGTCCATCGCCGCCGGCGTATACCACTCCGGAAACAGCGACGATGAGACCGTCTTCGGCACCGGAGAGGGGGACACGCTATTGGGCTACGGCGGGGACGACACGCTTTTCGGTGGTTCGGGTAACGATACCATCAACGGCGGCGCCGGTGCGGATGTCATCTCCGGCGGAGACGGAAACGACCGCCTCGACGGCGGCTACAACGATGGCGAGAACGACGTGGTCTTCGGCGGCGAGGGCAACGACACGTTCTACTGGGGCCCGGCCAAGGACGGCAGCGACTACTTCGACGGCGGCGAGGGCGACGACACCATCAAGCTCGACCTGAGTGACTACGGCGTCTCCAGCTTGCAGGATGCCTACGAGCAGGGGCTCTTCTCCATCAGTATCGAAGGCGACCCGGACTACGAGCCCACCTTCAACAACAAGGGCCAGATTGTCTTCCCCGAGGGGGCCAGCGGCACCATCACCGGGCCCACGGGCGAGACGCTCACGTTCACGGACGTGGAATACATCGCCAAGTACTGACCGTTCGTCAGCCCCGCTCCGGCCCGGCGTATTCCATGTGCAGCAGGGGGAAGGGCTTGCCCTCGCCGTCGAGGGGCGAGCGGCCCGCCACCTGGAAGCCCATGCGCTCGTAAAAACGCCGCGCGGCCGGGTTCTGCTCGTTCACATCCACCCGCCGGGCCCCGAGAACGTCCACGGCATGGCGCAGCAGCAGCGCGCCCAGCCCCCGGCCCAGGAACTCCGGGTGCAGGAAGAGCATCTCCACCCCGCCGCCCGCCACGCCCACAAACCCTCGCACCGCGCCCGCTCCGCCCTCGTCCTTCAGGCACCAGAGGTCCACGGCGGCGAGGTATTGCCCGCGGATGAGCGGCCGCAGGCGGAGGATGTCCTCCTCGGGCAGGAAATGGTGCGTGGCCCGCACGGACGCCTCCCAGACCGCCGTCACCTCGTCAAAGTCCGCCTCGCTCCCCGCCACGATCCGCATGCCGCCTTCCCTGGTTGTTCATTCTCCGGCCGACCCGGCCTGCCCTGGCCATGGCCCCGGCCCTCACTATGGCCCTGGCCCTCACTATGACCATGATCCCGGCCGCAACAGGGAGGTAGGCCATGGGCCAGGCGGGGTCAACCCGCAGCCGCTCACGGGCTGGCGCGCGGGGGCGGCGTGTAGTATGCGGGAAGGCCTGCAACCATCCCAGCCGCGCCTGGATCACGCCACAACCACAGACGGAGCCCGCATGCCCGAAGACCCCCGCCCCCCCGAAACCACGGCCAGCATCGGCAGCGCCGACACTCTCGACAGCCTCGACCACGTCCAGACCGCCCGGCTGGTCATGGACCTGCTGCACCGCACGGTCATGCACCACGGCCTCTGGTTCGCGGAGGTGGCCCACCAGCTCGGCCAGGAGCGCGCCCGCGAGCTGCTCGCCGAAGTGCTGGAGCGCAGCTGGTCCATCCAGGCGAAGCACCTCTCCCGGGCGCTGGGCTTTGCGGTGGAGGACGGCGTGCCCGCGCCGCTGCTCGCCCTGGACCACGAAACCCTGCGGGCACTGCGCGACGCCCTGGCCAAGAACTGGCTGGTGAACGACGGGGTCTGGTTCCAGGCCGTGGAGTTCTCCCGGGGCATGAACGACGCCAAGCGCTGCAACGACTCGTGCTGGGCGCGCTTCTCCCCGGTGGAGGCAGCGTCCATCCGCCGCCTCCTGGGGCTTGAGGAGGACTGCGGCCTGGAGGGGCTCCGCCGCGCCTTCCAGTTCCGGCTCTACAGCTGCATCAACGAGCAGACCATCGCCTTCGAGGACGACGGGGCCCTGGTGCTGCGCATGAACCGCTGCCGCGTGCAGGCCGCGAGAAAGCGCAAGGGCCTCGACGACTACCCGTGCAAATCCGGCGGCCTGGTGGAATACACCACCTTCGCCGAGACCATCGACCCGGCCATCCGCACCGAATGCCTCGCCTGCCCGCCGGACGCGCACCCCGAGGAGTGGGTCTGCGCCTGGCGGTTCACCATGGGCTGACCCGGCCCCGCGCCCGCCCCGCGCCAGCCACGCGCCAGCCCTGCGCCAGCATTGACAGCCGCCGGGTTTTGGGCCATGCCTCGGCCATGCACGGCGCATCACCGCCGCAAGGAGTCTGGATGTTCTTCGCCTCTCTGGATCGTGTGCCCGAAGCTGCCGCAATGGCGGACGCTTCGCGGGCGTAAAGGCCACGACCCGCCCCGGCCCGGGCCGAAACTCCGGCCCTGCGGGGGATGCATAGCCGCCTCGCCTC
>JBFWJM010000353.1:0-3291 GCA_050253205.1 Desulfovibrionaceae bacterium | reverse complement strand
CATGGGCAGGATGTAGGCCCCCGGGAGAAGTGACAATACGGATGCCGGCCGCCGCCCGTGTTGGGCTCGGACGGGAAACGTGGTACAGGAATCGAAACGCGGTCCGGGGCATGCCCGCGCAAGGGCGCGGGAGGGGAGAACCGGGGCGTGCAACCGGCTAACACGAGAGAGGAATCAACATGCGCACAAACAGGAAACGGCAGGGCGGTTTCACGCTCATCGAGCTGATCACCGTCATCATCATCCTCGGCATCCTGGCCGCGGTGATCACCCCCAGGTATTTCGACATGGCCAACGAGGCGTCCACGGCCGCCCTCGAAGGTGCCGTGTCCGAGGGCATCGCCCGGTTCAACATGGCCTACGCCCGCTACATGCTGGACAACAGCGCCGCGCCCGCCGACATCACGGCCCTCACTGCGGCGGACTACCTGGGCACCACGCTGACGAACATCGACATCGGCGACTACACCCTCAGCTACTCCGGCGGTACGGGCGACCCCGTGGCGGACGTCTCCGTCTCCGCCACGGACGGCACCAACACCTCCTCGAAGTCCGTGCCCTGGCCGGATACCAACTAGACCGGATTCGGCATGGCCGGGCGACGGACCGGCCCATACGCCAATGCGAGGGGGAGGGCGCGTCCCTCCCCCTTTTTCCGGGCCCGCTTGCCCGCCCAAAGGCCCGGAACATCCACGAGCCACGACGAGCCACGCACGACGGAGCGACCCCATGGCCCAGATCAACGCCTTCTTCAAGATGCTGCACGAGCACGGCGGCAGCGACCTGCACCTCTCCACCGGCTCCCAGCCCCTGCTCCGGCTCAAGGGCGATCTCGTGCGCATCAAGTACAAACCCCTCTCCGGCGAGGAGCTGCGCCGCCTGCTCTACGAGATCACCCCGCCGGACAAGGTCAAGCTCTTCGAGGAAACGGGCGACGTGGACTTCGCCTACGAGGTGCCCGGCCTGGCCCGCTACCGCGTGAACCTCTTCCTGCAGCAGCGCGGCCCGGCGGCCGTGTTCCGCGAGATTCCCCAGCACATCAAGAACATGACCGAGCTCGGCCTGCCCGACGCCCTGCGCGACCTCGTCATGCTCAAGAAGGGCATCGTGCTCGTCACCGGGCCCACGGGCTCGGGCAAGTCCACCACCCTGGCCGCCATGATCGACTACGCCAACACCAACCGCAAAGACCACGTGCTGACCATCGAGGACCCCATCGAGTTCGTCCACGAGAACCGGGGCTGCCTGATCAACCAGCGCGAAGTGGGGCGCGACACCAAGAATTTCAAGGCCGCCCTGCGCGGGGCCCTGCGCGAAGACCCGGACATCATCCTCGTGGGCGAGATGCGCGACTACGAAACCATCGCCCTGGCCCTGGAGGCCGCCGAAACCGGGCACCTCGTGCTCTCCACCCTGCATACCGTCTCCGCCGTCAAGACCGTGGACCGCATCATCGAGGTCTTCCCCGAGGAGATGCAGGCCCAGGTCCGCACCAGCTTCGCGGACAGCTTCCGGGCCATCATCTCCCAGACCCTGCTCAAAACCCGCGACGGCAAGGGCCGCGTGGTGGCGCTGGACATCCTCATGGGCATCCCCTCCGTGCGCAACCTCATCCGCAAGGGCGACAACCACCAGATTCCCTCCATCATGCAGACCGCCAAGCAGCACGGCATGCAACCGCTCGACGACCACATCCTGGAACTGGTGAACAAGGGGACCATCAGCGCGGAGACCGGGCTGGCCCACGCCCTGGACAAGGCCAAGATGCAGGCCGCCCTGGGCATCGGCGGGAACGGCTAGGAGCCCCAATGCGCCGGGAACAGTTCGACACCATCATCGCACGCGTGGTCCGGGCCCACCCCGAGCTTTCCGATATCCTCATGAGCCCGGGCAGGGGCGTTTTGGCCGAGGTCCACGGCGAACTCCTCGAAACCACCCTCGGCCAGCCCCTGGAGCGGCTCTCCCCCGCGCTCACCCGGGTCATGGCCGAGGTGGTCCTGCACGAGAGCGCTGTGCACCGCCGCCACCTCGCCGCCCACGGCTCCTGCGACCTTTCCTATGGGTTGGCCGGAGTGGGCCGCTTCCGCGTCAACATCTTCCGCCAGCGGGGCAACCTCTGTCTGGTCATGCGCCGCCTGCCCGCGCGCGTCCCCACCATCGACTCCCTCGACCTGCCCGAGGCCTTCCGCCTCATGGCCCGGGAGCGGGGCGGCCTGGCCCTCGTCACCGGGGGCACGGGCTCGGGCAAGTCCAGCTCCGTGGCCGCCGTGGTCCATGAAATCAGCGCCACGCGCGGGGTCCACGTCATCACCCTGGAAGACCCCGTGGAGTTCGCCCACCGCCACGGCAAGGGCCTCGTGAACCAGCGCGAGCTGCACGCGGACTTCGACTCCTACGCCTCGGGCCTGCGCGCGGCCCTGCGCCAATCCCCCGCCGTGATCCTCGTGGGAGAAATACGCGACCGCGAAACCATGGCCGTGGCCCTCCAGGCCGCGTGCACCGGGCACCTCGTGCTCTCCACCCTGCATACCCTCGACGCCGGGAGCACCGTGGGCCGCATCCTCGGGCTCTTCGGCCCGCAGGAGGAGCGCGTGGCGCGCATGCAGCTCGCCGAGAGCCTGCGCTTCGTCGTCTCCCAGCGGCTGCTGCCCGCCGAGGGCGGCGGGCGCGTGGCCGCCTTCGAAATCCTGCGCAACACCCTGCGCATCCGCGAATTGCTGCTCTCCGGCGAATCCGGGGAAAAGACCTTCTACAACGTGCTCGGCGCGGGCGAGGCCCACGGCATGCGGACCTTCGACCAATCCCTTGCCGCGCTTTACGAGGCCGGGCGCATCAGCGAAGACACGGCGCTGCTCGCCGCCACGGACCGCGCCCGCCTGGGCCAGGCCATCGACCGGCTCAAGATCGTGCGGGGCGAGGGGCTGGAGGAAGGTGGGTTGCAACTGGGCGGCATCGAGCACGAAGACTATTAAAATCGGCCCGGCATCGGCGATGGCGGCGTTGCTTGCCGCCCCCGGCTCCTCATGTATCGCGGCCATACACTGCGTCGCCGTGGGCGGCTCGCGCCTGGCCCTCGCCGCGCCGGGTCGATTTTGTGTATGTGCGGGCATCGGCGATGGCGGCGTTGCTTGCCGTTCATGGTTCCTCGCGTACCAAAGAGTACGCGTCGTCGCCATGAATCGGCTCGCGTCTGGACCTCGCCGCGCCGGGCCGATTTTGTGTATGTGCGGGCATCGGCAATGGCGGCGTTGCTTGCCGTTCACGGCTCCTCGCGTACCAAAGAGTACGCGT
>JBFWJM010000352.1:0-3297 GCA_050253205.1 Desulfovibrionaceae bacterium | reverse complement strand
AGCCCGACAGGCTCGCAACGCACCACCCGCCGTGCGCGCAAGTCTAAGTCGCAACCCGAGAACGAGCCGCCACCCGACGCGCCACGAGCCCTGCGCGGGCAGCGATTGATGGACGAGTCGCTTGCGTTGACTCCTGCGACACCGGAGCCTGCCAGGATCGCAATCACCAGCCCGCCGTGCGCGCAAGCCCAAGCCGCAACCCGAGAACGAGCCGCTCCCCGGCGCACCACCCGGCGCACCACCCGGCGCACCACCCGGCGCACCACCCGGCGCACCACCCGCCGCGCCTCACTCCGTCCGGAATCAGTCGATGGGCAGCTCGATCTGGAAGATGGAGCCCTTGCCGGTGTTGGGGTGCACGTGGATGCGCCCCCGGTGGTCGCCGATGATGGAACGCACGATGGTCAGCCCCAGGCCCGTCCCCCCCTTCTTCTTGGAGAAGTACGGCTCGAAGAGCCGGGTCTGCTCCTCGGAGGAGAGGCCGCGCCCGTTGTCCGCCACGGTGAGGGTGACCATGCCGCGCGGCTCGTCCGCCTCAACGACCACGGACACGCGCCCGTCCTCCCGGCCGTCCAGGGCCTCGGCCGCGTTGGTCAGCAGGTTGATGAGCACCTTGCGGATGCCTTCGCGGTCGAAGGGAAAGGCGGGCATGAAGTCGTCGCAGTCGAGCTCCCAGGTGATGTCGGGCCGGGTGTTCTCGAACATGGCCATGATCTCCTTGAGCAGAGGGGGGAGGTGGTCCTGCCGGGGCATGACCTCGGGGAGCTTGGCGTAGGCCGAGAACTGCGTGACCATCTGCTGGATGCGCTCCACCTGGGTGACGATGAGCTGGGTGCACTCATCGAAGACCTTGTCCTCCACCTTGTCGCCGAAGCGGCGCTTGAGCCGCTGGGCCGAGAGCTTGATGGGCGTGAGCGGGTTCTTGATCTCGTGGGCGATGCGCCGGGCCACCTCGCGCCAGGCGGCCATGCGCTGCATCTTCTCCAGCTCGGTGATGTCCTCGAACACGGCCACCACGCCCGCCACCTCGCCCTCGTCGGTGACCAGGGAGACCACGTTGACCAGCAGGCGGCGCTGGTGCCCGCCGATGGCGATGTCGATCTGCCGCTGCCACTGGGAAACGGGGTCGTGGCGCATCTGTCGCACGGCCTCGGTCATCATCTCGGCGAGGTTGCCGGAGAGCAGGTCCATAACGTTTCGCCCCACGAGGAAGGCGGACTCCACGCCGAGGATTTCCTGGGCCGCGCGGTTCACGGTGCCGATGCGGCCGTCGGGGTCCAGCGAGATGACCCCGGAGGTGATGTTGTTGAGCAGGGCCTCGATGTAGCGCCCGCGCTGCTGGAGCTCGCGGTTTTGCTGGGAGAGGCGGCGGTTGTACGTGTCGAGCCTTGCGCGGCTCTCGCGCAGGTCGTCGGTCATGCGGTTGAAGGACTGCACGAGGAAGCCGAGCTCGTCGTCGCTTCTGTCCTCCAGGCGCACGGTGAGGTCGCCGCGGGCCACGCGCTCGGTGCCCGCAGCGAGCGCCTGCACGGGCGCGGAGAGCTCCTTGGCCAGGCGGAAGCCGAACCAGATGGCCCCGAGGATGATGAGCATGGTCATGACCCCCAGCGTCATGTACAGCGTCATGGTCCAGGGGTTCTTGAGGGTCTTGAGCTTTTGGTATTCGTTGAGGCCGTTGATGACCTGCCTGAGGCGGTGGTGCACGCCCTGGCCGATGGCCTCGCCCAGGACCAGATGGCCGGTTTCCCCGCCGTCCACGGCACGGAACACGAGGATGAGGTCGTTCTCGGCGGTGGGCAGCATGATGGGGCTGGAGGAGCGGGTCTTGACCGCGCGCTCCACCCGGTCCTTGATCTCGGGCCAGTCCGCCTCGATGGCCGGAGCCACGTGCTGGTTCTGAAACGTGCCGTCCGGGTTGATGACCGAGAGGATGGCCAGGCCGTGTTCCTTGAACTTGGCGGCCAGGAAGTCGTCCATGCCGCGCCCGCCCCACTTGTACTCCTTCTCGCGGATTTCCTGCTCCATGGCCGCGGCGCGAGCGCCGAGCTTGTCCTGGGCGGTGCGGTAGAAGGCCTCGCCGAGCCCGAGCGCCTGCTCCATGGAGTCTTCCACCTGGACCTTGAACCAGTATTCCACGGAGGTCTGCACAAACTTCACGGAGACCAGGAACATGAGAACCGTGGGGATGAGCGAGAGGGAGATGAAGGCGAGGACCAGGCGGGTGCGCAGCTTGGAGCCGAGCACCTTGCGCCTGCGCTCCAGCAGGAGCTTCACGGCGTTTCGGGTGACGATGAACAGGACGAGGAGCAGCAGGAAGAAGTTGAGGTTCAGCAGGCCCACGAAGAGGTAGGAGTTGACCCCCATGTACTTGAGCTGGACCCAGGTGAGCAGGCCGATGAGCGCGAAGCACAGGAGCGCGATGACGATCTCGCGGCGGCGGCGCGTCTTCTCGCGCTGGTCGTGCTTGCCGATGTTGATGGTCTGCTCGCTCATGCCAAGGGGATAGCAACCGCGCGGGCTTTGCACAAGCGCGGGGAAAAGCGCAGGGCGCAACGCAAAGACCCCGCCGAAACGGGGCCGCTCAGCCCGACCGGATCATCAAGGCAGCAGCCATACAGGTCCGGGTCGCCCGCCCCCTCCAATCACGAAGCCCAGCGGGTCTTTGACCGTGAAGCGGCCCGTGAAGAGGTCGTAGTCCCTCAGACCGAAGCAGACTTATGCCCAATGGCCGTTTTGCCCGAGTTCAAGAACGTGCAGGACAGGGAAGTAGGGAAGTATCGATGAACCTCACAAAATAATCATCCATCAAAAGACTAACCAAGAAAGGACTAGCCCCTGCCACTTCAACCATCTATTGCAGTGCAATACATAATCAAATGCGCCTCAAGCGATTACTCTTGTGCTTTTTCCAATCCCTCGCAGCATAATATTTCTTCGTTCCATGCCCCCCCCACGATCAAGACATGTATCTTTAACTTCTGCCAAAGGATTGCGAGAGCCAATAAAAAACCAATAAGCAGCATCAACATACACAGCAATATCCTTTTCACATAATACATCACGAAAGTCCTCGTGTGGTCGCTCCAACAACACTGAAGCGACCACGGTTACTTTACTTTTTGAGACTCGCAGGCCGATATTTCTCGCACCGATCTTCACATGATTCATCATGGGGCTGTCCTAGCTAAGCTCACCGCTTAGGCTTAGGATGGCATCATGTACGAGAGGAAAAGTCGGCTCAGTCCACAGAAGCGGGCCAGGCTCATTGAGCACTTCATCGCTGGCACAACGGCACGT
>JBFWJM010000351.1:0-3308 GCA_050253205.1 Desulfovibrionaceae bacterium | reverse complement strand
CCGGGGCGAAGAGCTGCTGCGTGGCCATGAGCACGTCGGAAAGGGCGAAGGGGGCGGAGGCGATTTCGAGCCTGCCCGCCTCCACACGCGAGAGGTCGAGGATGTCCGAGAGCAGGCGCGTGAGCCGATTGCTGGAATTGATGGCGATCTCGGCGTATTCGCGCTGTTCGTCGTCCAGGCTGGTTGTTTGCAGCAGTTGCAGCATGCCGAGCACGCCGTTGAGCGGGGTCCTGATCTCGTGGCTCATGTTGGCCAGGAATTCGTTTTTGGCCATGTTCGCCGTTTCTGCGGCGGACTTGGCCTTCATGAGGGAGCGCTCGGCGTTGCGTTTTTTCACCACGCCATCCCAGAGCGCCCGGACCATCTCGCCCAGTTCGTCCGCCGGGGTGAACGAGGGCTCGAAGTCTCCCTCCCCGGTGCGCAGGGCATGCATGATGGCACGCTGGTCCTTGATGTAGCTGCGGAAATACGAGCGGACGAGCATCCAGTAGCCGAGGGCGAGGGCGATAACAGCGATGCTGACCACGGCGGCGGCCGTGGCGTAGAGATCTCGGCTTGCGTTGATGCTTGCGGTTATGGTGGCCAGGGCCTCTTGCACGGCTTCGTCGAAGCTGGCGGAGGTGGCCGCCAGGAAGGCCTTGCGGTCGTGTATGGCCAGTGCCTGGACGTAGAGCTGGCGGGCCAGGGCATCGGCACGCAGGACGCCTTCGCGAACGCCCTTGACCGCCGAGTGGGCCATGATCCAGTTCGCCTTTTCGCTGGTCAGGGGGAAGAGGTCGAGCTGGCCGTCCACCACGCAGGCCTGGAGCAGGGAGCGGTAGGTGTTGAGGGCGCGGTGGAGCTCCCCTTCCGTGTCTTCGTGCATGTGCCGGGTGAATATTTCGGACAACTCGTCGAACGCCGCCCAGAGCAGGCTCACACGCAGGCGCTGCTGGGCCACGATGTCGGCCAGCTCCAGGGTGGCGCGTTCGTAGTTGCCCACATGGGCGACAATGGATTCCAGCTGCCGGGGAATGGCGCTGGCGTTCATGCCGGGAACGGAGGAGACCTCGCGCACGGCCTTTCGGGCGCGAACGGCCAGGGCGCGGAATTCGTCGAGCACGAGCTCCGTGCCGTTGTCGAACACGCGGAAGCGGGCCAGCTCCATCCGCTGGATGAGCCGTTCGGCGGTGATGAGCCTGCTCGCCGTCTCGTGGATCTTGTTCTCGTTGTAAAGGAACAGCAGCAGCCCTCCGGCCATGAGCATGGTGGTCAGGGTCAGGCTGGAAAAGATGATGAAGGTCTTGCGCGAGAGGGTCATGGCGAGACCTCCCTGGCCCGGTCCAGGGCGCGCAGGTCGTAGAGCGTCTCCTCCAGGGTGTTGTTGCGGAACGCCTCGGCTATCTTGCCGTTGAGCTGCCCGCTCTCGGTCAGCATCTTGACCCAGAAATCAACCCCGTGGTGCCATTCGGGCGTGAAATCGGGCAAAAAGCGAATGGTTGGCAGCGAGAGGCGCTCCACGGCGGGATCGTTGCCCAGCCAGGCCCCCACGAGGCCGGCGGATTCCTGGGGATGCTCCTGGAGATAGACGGCCGCCGTGCGCAGCAGGCGCACCAGGGCGGCGGCCGCTTCGGGATGGTTGGTGGAGAATTCCAGGTCGCGTTCGATCAGGGCGCAGCAGGGGTAGCCGCTCCAGCGGCCCTCGGGCGGCATTTGCCCCAGGGAGCAGACCTCCGTCGCACCGAGGCGGACCCTGGCCTTGGCCACAAAGGGCTGCATGACCACGAAGCCGTCGATGACGCCGTTGCGCATGCCGGGGATGAGGTTGTGCGCGCCGTGCATGTCCACCAAAACGACCCGGGCGTCCTGCGACGTCAGGCTGCGGGAGCAGGGGACGCCCTCCGCCTTGAGCGCGGTCTCGAAGATGAGGTCCTGCACGGAACCCTGGGTCTTGTAGCCTATGCGCAGGGGCGGCTCGGCCACCCTGGCGAGGCGGACGAACTCCTCCCAGTTGCCCGCAGGCAGGTCCTTGCAGAGCACGAGCCCCGCGCCCTCGGATTGCAACGGGGCGAGTATGCGCAGCGGGGCACCCTGGTCCACGGCCTTGATGGCTGCGGGAACGCCGCCGAGAATGAGGTCGAGCTGGCGCTCGGCCAGCTTTCGCACGAGCTGCGAGCCTCCCGTGCCGCAGAGTATCGTGAGCCGGGCCAGGGGGCGGTCGCCGTCGCGCAGGATGTAGCGCTGCCGGGGCTCCAGCTCTTCCAGCCAGATGCCGCCGTGCTCGCGGAAGTAGCCTGGCTCCTCCGCCGCCACGAACAGGGCGGCGTGGTGGTCGTGGGGGGCGTGCCCGAGGGTGATGTCCGGAATCCGCCCTTCATCCGAGCAGCCCGGAGCCCCAAGCATCACGAAGAATGCCAGCAGGACCAGCAGGGGAGGGAGAGCCGGGCTTCGGGGCATGGGATCATCCTGTCACTGGAATACTACGCTCACGTTATCCTATGGTCGAAGTGTGTCAAATGAAAATAGGAAAAAAGAGTGAATCTTCCGCGACAATCCCGGGCTGCGGAAAAACGCCGCAACGCGGCGGCGCAGAAGGATGGGCGGAAAAGGGAGACTGAGGGAAATCAGCCCGAGAGGTGGCGCAGCAGGACGTCCTTGAGATGGGAGGAGACAAAGGGCTTGGCGATGACGTCGTCTATACCCCAACGCTGGAAGCGGTCGATGTTTCCCGGTGTGGCGTAGGCCGTCAGGGCGATGACCGGGATGCGCCTGTCCACCCCGGGAACCTCGCCGTTGCGGATGTGGCTGGTGGCCCGGAGGCCGTCCATGACCGGCATCTGGATGTCCATGAGCACGAGGTCGGCCGGATGCAGGCGCAAGGCCTCCAGCGCCTCGGCGCCGTTGCAGGCCTTGTCGACCGTGAAACCGCCGCGCCGCAGCACGGCCTCCACCGCCAGCATGTTCACGGGATCGTCCTCCACCACGAGGATGTGGGCATTGGCGTTGGGGGAAAGAGTTCGGGGCTCAGTTCCTTCGGGGAGGACGGGGGCGGCGTCCTGCTCGGCCTCCTGCTCCGTGGGCGGGCGGAAGGGCAGGTGGAAGGTGACGGAGGTGCCTTCCCCCGGGGTGGAGCTCGCCTGGATGGTGCCGCCGAGCATTTCCACGAGATTGCGTACGATGGTGAGGCCCACGCCAGCGCCGCTGTGCCGTTTGGTCATGAAGTGCTCGCCGATGGTGAAGCTCTCGAAGACCCGGGCGAGGGTATGGGTGTCCATGCCGATGCCCGTGTCCTCCACGGTGAAATAGATGTCGAAACAGTGGTCCGCCGC
>JBFWJM010000350.1:0-3317 GCA_050253205.1 Desulfovibrionaceae bacterium | reverse complement strand
CCCGATGACGCCGAGCTCCTCGGCCAGGGCCTTGGTCTGGCGCTCGATGTCGGCGATGACGGCCGGGTCCAGGGTGTGGGGAGGCAGCACGCAGGCCGAGTCGCCGGAGTGGATGCCCGCCTCCTCGATATGTTCCATGATGCCGGCCACGTAGGTGTCGGAGCCGTCGCACAGGGCGTCCACGTCCACCTCGGTGGCGTTTTCCAGAAATTTGTCGATGAGTATGGGGTGCTGGGGAGTGACCACCACCGAGCGCTTGAAATAGTCGATGAGGCCTTCCTCGTCGTAGACCACCTCCATGGCCCGCCCGCCCAGCACGTACGAGGGCCGAACCACCACGGGATAGGTGATGCGCGCGGCTGCGGCCTTGGCCTCTTCGACGGAAAAGGCCGTGCCGTTGGGGGGCTGGCGCAGGTCCAGCTTGTTGAGCAGGGCCTGAAAGCGCTCGCGGTCCTCGGCGCGGTCGATGGCGTCGGGCGAGGTGCCCAGAATCGGCACTCCGGCCCGCATGAGCGGCACGGCAAGGTTGAGCGGGGTCTGCCCGCCGAACTGCACCACCACGCCCATGGGCTTTTCGTGCTCGAGGATGTTCATCACGTCCTCGAAGGTCAGGGGTTCGAAGTACAGGCGGTCGGAGGTGTCGTAGTCCGTGGACACGGTCTCGGGGTTGGAGTTGACCATGATGGACTCCACCCCGAGCTCGCGCAGCGCGTAGGAGGCGTGCACGCAGCAGTAGTCGAACTCGATTCCCTGGCCGATGCGGTTGGGCCCGCCGCCCAGAATCACCACCTTCTTCTTCTGGTCCGACACCTCGACCTCGCGGCCGGGCTCGTAGGTGGAATAGTAGTACGGCGTGTAGGCCTCGAACTCTGCCGCGCAGGTGTCCACCAGATAGTAGGTGGGCTCCACCGCGCAGGCCTTGCGCAGGGTGCGGATGTCCTGCTCGCTCTTTCTCCACAGGGTGGCCAGCTGCCGGTCGGAAAAGCCGTACACCTTGGCCTGGCGCAGCATGGGGGCCATGGCCGGGTTGTCGGCGCGAAGCGCGTTCTGCAGGGCGAAGGCGTGGAGCTCGCCTTCCATGTCCACGATCTGCTTGATCTGGCGCAGAAACCAGGGGTCGATCTTCGTAGCCTCGAAAATTTCCGCCTCGCTCATGCCGCACAGGTAGGCGCTGCGCACGTCGTAGAGACGGCGCGAGTTGGGCTTGCGCAGGCTGGCCAGAATGGCGTCCTTGTCCCAGGCGCACTTTTCGAACTCTTTCGAGAGGCCGGGCATGCCCGTCTCCAGGGAGCGCAGGCCCTTTTGCAGGGCTTCCTTGAAGGTGCGCCCGATGCTCATGGCCTCGCCCACGCTCTTCATGGAGGTGGTGAGGTAGTCCTCGGAGCCGGGAAATTTCTCGAAGGTGAACCGGGGAATCTTCACCACGCAATAGTCGATGGTGGGCTCGAACGAGGCCATGGTCTCGCGGGTGATGTCGTTGGGTATCTCGTCCAGGGTGTAGCCCACGGCCAGCTTGGCCGCGATCTTGGCGATGGGAAAGCCCGTGGCCTTCGAAGCCAGCGCCGAGGAGCGCGACACCCGGGGGTTCATCTCGATGATCACCATGTCCCCGTTTTCGGGGTTGATGGCGAACTGCACGTTGGACCCGCCGGTCTCCACGCCGATCTCGCGCATGATGGCCAGGGCGGCGTCGCGCATCTTCTGGTATTCGTCGTCGGTAAGGGTCTGGGCCGGGGCCACGGTGATGGAGTCGCCCGTGTGCACGCCCATGGGGTCGATGTTCTCGATGGAGCAGATGATGACGCAGTTGTCGGCCACGTCGCGCATCACTTCGAGTTCGAATTCCTTCCAGCCCAGGACCGATTCCTCAAGCATCACTTCATTTTTCATGGAAAGAGCCAGGCCGCGCGAGGCGATGGCCTCCAGGTCTTCCATGTTGTAGGCCACGCCGCCGCCAGAGCCGCCCAGGGTGAAGGCCGGACGCACGATGATGGGGAACGGCAGCTTGCGGCCCCAGGCCCGCACGTCGTCCATGGAGCGGCAGATGCCGCTGCCCGGCACCTTGAGCCCGATCTTGACCATGGCCTCGCGGAATTCCTGCCGACTCTCGGCCTTCTTGATGACCGCCAGGTTGGCGCCGATGAGCTCGACTCCGAGCTCGTCCAGCACGCCCGACTCGGCCAGGGCCACGGCGGTGTTGAGCCCGGTCTGTCCGCCCAGAGTGGGCAAGAGGGCGTCCGGGCGCTCGCGTCGCAGGATCTTGGCCACCATGTCCGGTTCGATGGGCTCCACATAGGTGCGGTCGGCCAATTCCGGGTCGGTCATGATGGTGGCCGGGTTCGAATTGACCAGCACCACCTTGTAGCCTTCCTCTTTGAGGGCCTTGGCGGCCTGGGAGCCGGAGTAGTCGAATTCGCAGGCCTGGCCGATGACGATGGGGCCTGAGCCTATGATCATGATTTTCTTGAGATCGGTGCGTTTGGGCATGGTGAAATGATGGGATTAAATGGTTGGGCGCGCTTGCGCGCGGGGCCTTGAGCCTTCGCCCGAGCGTGGTCTAAACGGCCTGGTGGCGTTTATGCGTTGTCCCTAATATTAGGGTCAAAAAAGCCCTCGCCCGCGCGTGGTCTAAACGATTCGTCACCTGGTCGCAAGATGTTTGCGACCAGGGGCGCGCGAGGACGAGGCGAAGGATTTTCGCGCAAGCGCGCAGGGACGCGCGAAAACGTATTCCGCGACGAGCTTGCTCGCCGCAAGAGGGACCTGGGCGCACGCGCGCGGCGTGAGCGCGGACCTCGGCGCGAGGATCGCCAAAGTGTAGTAGCGGGACCTGAGCGCACGCGCGCGGCGTGAGCGGGCCTGATTCGGTCCCCATGACCGCCCATGACGGCCTGGGCACGCGCGCGAGAGGGGCGCAATCAGCACAGCACCGCAGCGCGCATGTCCGATGACCTGGACACATGCGCGCGAGATGGGCGCCAGGGCTGGCGGGCAAGCCGTCAGGGTCATCACCATGCCGGCCTGGACAAACGCGCGGGATGGGGGGCGACATCTTCGCCCGGCCCCTGGCCCACCGCACTGGTCGCACGCAGTGGGCTCGCCGCTTCTGGCGAGCGAAGGCGGCCGCCCTCGCCCGCGACATTATTTCGTCATCGATCGCCTGAAAGCTGTGCGGCAAGGCCTCGCGGACAGCCCCGGCGCATTGACAACCGGCCCGCTATCATCGAAAGGGATTGCCAGCCATGCGCGAAAAAAAGCCGACATCTTCGCGGAGGACCGCGTGAAGGCCCAATACGTCCTGGCCGGAAGCCTGGCCG
>JBFWJM010000349.1:0-3329 GCA_050253205.1 Desulfovibrionaceae bacterium | reverse complement strand
GTCGGTGCAGGAATTCTATGGTCAGTGCTGGCAAATTGAGGTAAGGGACACGGACATCGGGTCTGGGGAATGTTACCGTTGTGTTTATTTTCGTTGACGAAGGAGTGGAGCTTCCATGGCAAGCCAGTCTACGTATGAATACTACAAAGACGACCTGTCCAAAATTCCGCCGCTGCGGATGATTGCCGATACGCTGATTCTGGACAACAAAGTCCGCACCGTGACCGCCGCCGAGGCCTACGAGCTGGCCCTGGAGCAGTGGGATGTGCAGATCACCGACCTGCCCATCTACCCCAAGGCGGCCGAGCGCCTGGGTCTGCCCAAGGGCGCCACGGTGCTCAACAACTGCCACGGCAGGGTCATCGGCCGCACGGCCCAGGCCCGGCGCTTCTACCACGAGCTCGGCAAGAACGAGAACAAGGTCCTGGGCGACCTGCGCGAGGCCGTCAGCGACCTCCAGGAGCGCCCGCTCATCAAGGCCGACGCCATCATCGGCCTCGACCCGGACCTGATGCTCAAGGCCACCATCGTGGGCACCGAGGACGACGCGGTGAACATCTTCAACTGGCTGGTCAACTTCACGCCCTTCGACGAAAAGGCCGAAGCATACGCGAAGAGCGCGAAGCTGCCCATCCAGGACATCCTCGTCATCGGCGACAACGAGTGGCAGAACGACGACCCCTTCTACCACAACCTGACCAACCCGCAGCTCGCCCTCATCGACGTCAACGCCAACGTCATCTTCAACTTCGGCATGCGCTACTTCGGCGAGCGAAAAAAAGGCACCCTGACCCTGGCCTGGAACTCGGGCCTGCGGCTCGGCATGGCGGCCTGCCACGGCGGCATAAAAGAAATCGACTTCACCGGCTGCAAAGGCCCCGAAAAAACCATCGGCAAACGCTCCATCTCCTTCTTCGGCCTCTCCGGCACCGGCAAATCCTCCCACACCAATTCCATCGACAACGCGGGCACCCTCCCCGAAGGGTTCGCCAAGGTCGTGCTGCACGACGACGCCTTCCAGATCGACGTGGAAAACAAGGTCTGCCGCGTCTGGGAGCCCACCCTCTTCGACAAGACCGACTCGCGCCCCCTGGGCCACCCGGACTGGGAGTACTTCATCTCCGTCATGAACCACGGCCAGATCATGGTGGACGGCAAGAACCTTCCCATCGGCCTGGACATCCGCAACGGCAACGGCAGGGCCCTGCTCGACCGCGACCTGCTCGGCCAGTGGGTCAACCGCTGCGCCTTCCCGGAGGTCATGGTCTGGCTCATGAAGGACGCCTGCCTGCCGCCGATCATGAGGTTCACGGACGAGAACCTCGCCGTGGCCATGGGCGCGGCGCTCATGACCAAGCGCAACGTGGCCGAGAACGTCTCCGAGGAGGAGTTGAAGAAGCTCGTGTTCGTGCCCTTCGCCAACCCCTTCCGCGTCTACCCCCTGTGGCAGGACGTGGAGGCGTTCATCAACGTCTTCCAAAACGGGGCCACGGGCTACGCCTTCAACTCCATGGGCTTCTGGAAGTCCGGCCCCGAGACGCTGACCAAGATTCCGCTGAAGACCTCCCTCACCCTCCAGACGGCCATCCTCACGGACAAGCTCGCCTGGGAGGACTACCCCCTGCTGCCCGGCGCGCAGATTCCCACGCGCGAATCCGTCAACGCCCTGGTGCCCGAGTTTTACGAAACCTACGCCACGGACGCCGTGCTCAACCGCGAGGCCTACCTGGAAACCATGGAAGACCGCTTCGCCCAGCGCCGAGCCTACCTGGAATCCACGGACCTCAAGGACAAGCCCGAGCTGCTGGCCAAGCTCCTCGGGGCGCTGCGCGTCCACACCTAGAAGGCAACCATCGCAGCGGCCGCCCGAAGCGTTCTTCGGGCGGCCGCGTTTTTCCGCCCTCGTTATTTTTCCTGGCACAAACCGCCCCGCCGGGGCCGGGGGCTTGTCCCGGCCCGGCCACGGTGCTAATCTGAACTATCGGGAGGGCACCATGAGCAGAATACTGATCGCCGAGGACGACAGGGTATCCCAACGGCTTGCGCTGGGCATCGTACAGGCCATGGGCCACACGGCATTCGTCTCGCCCAACGGCAAGCACGCCTACGAGGCGCTCAAGGCGTCGAACAAGTTCGACCTGCTCATCACCGACATCATGATGCCGGAGATGGACGGCAGGCACCTCATCCAGACCCTGCGGGGCGATACGGAACTGCGCAAGCTGCCCATCGTGATCATGTCCGCCGTGGTGGGGGTGCGGGACATTTCCAGCCTGCTGGAGATGGGGGCCACGCGCTTCCTGGCCAAACCGCTGGACAAGGAAGAACTCTGCGAGGCCATCGAACGCTGCATGCCCACCTCCTGCTAGCTGACTGTAGAAAAACTCATTTTTCGCAGGCCATTCAAAAAGTGTGAGATGCAAGGAAGTTAAAAAAATCCAGGACGCGCAGCGCATTGCGCATACATGAGCGGTCTGGCTCTTTTCGCTGACCCAGCAGATTGCACTTTTTCAACAGCCTGCTAGGGGCCGACCGGAGGCATCCTGCCGAGCACCAGGCGGTCGTACGCGTCCTGAAACACGGGCCGAAGCCGCTGGTCCAGCCCGTCGAGAAACAATCCTTCAAAATCCGGGTCCGCGACGCTCTCTTCGAGAACCGCGTCGATGCGCCCGATGATCTCCCTGCCCCAGAGCCCGGCCGAGCAGGCCACATACACGGGGAAGGGCTCGCCGTCCTCGATGACGGGCACGAACTCCAACCCCTCGCCCCCGTGCAGCCCGGATTCGTACGACGCCTGAAACCCGTGGGAGAGGAAGAAATCCGTTCTTCCCGCGCGCACCAGGTTGAACTGTAGGGCCATGGGCCGCATGCGGCGCACGGTGAAGACGTGCTCCTCGTCCCGGTGGGGCGCGATGATCGCATCCAGCACCGGGCCGTGGCTCAGGCCGTCCACCAGGCCGAACACGAGGCGCCTGTCCGCCAGAAGCCGGGCCAGGGAAACCGTGCCGTTCTCCTTGTAGGCGTCGAGCGCCCCCTGGCGGCAGACGACCACATGGGACAGCCCCACGGAGAACGGACGGGAGAAGACGAGCTCAAGCTCGCGCTCCGGGGTCTTGAGAATGCCGGTGAAGCAGTAGCGCCCGCCCTCGCGCACCCCGAGCATGCTGCGGGTGAACGGCGACTCCAGCGCCACGTGCTCATACTCCGGCAACCGCTCCCAGAGCCGCTCGCGCACCTCCCAATACAGGCCGCCCGGCTCGCCGTCGTCCTCGATGACCACGAACGGCGGATAGGAAAAATACGGCCACAGGACACGCCCCGGGTCCCCG
>JBFWJM010000348.1:0-3344 GCA_050253205.1 Desulfovibrionaceae bacterium | reverse complement strand
CGCGCTCAACGCCTTCCCGGCGGGTCTTCGAGCCGTGGAAGAATGTAAGCCTGAACATTCTTCGTGTGCGCCTGGCATCCCACTCTTCGTAAGCGGCCTGACCCGCAATTGCGGCAGCGGTCAGCGCTGAGCCACGAGCTTCAAGAATCGGGAAGCGGCATCCATCCGAGAAAGGGATTCCAGTAATCCCATGGCGGCAATCGCCCAATGCGGCCGCTTCTCCCTTTGCGTTGCCCTGCCCGCATGCCCGGCAGGTCGCACGATGCGGCGATGCCAAAGCGGGGAGCGCCCTGCCCCGCCCAGCAGCATAGACATGCAACACCACCGCTCTGCCCATGCGTCCGTTGTGCGACGATTCCCCGCCGTATCCATGGAGCCCTTGCATCCGTCGTCTCTTTGGTGCAACATAGGATGTTCGAGGCCTCGAACCCGGGAGAACGTTCGTGCATCTCAACGTCGGCGACCAGCTGCTCGTGCAGTTCAGTCCCTTTGGGGATCGGCTTGCCGCCGTGGTGGTGGACCGTGACCCCGGCAAGTCCCTCTCCATCTTCCTGCGCCTCCCCCCACCCCTGCTGCGGCACGTGCAGTCCGGCTGCGACGTGGCCGCGCAATACGTCCACGAGTCCACGCTCATGGGCTTTCACACCACCATCCGCACCTGCTGCACCTCGCCCGCCTGCGTGCTGGCGCTGCACTGGCCCGAGAGCGTGGCCAACCAGGACCCCCGCCGCGAAAAGCGGCTCGACTGCAACTTCCCCGGCACCCTGACCGTGGACGGCAGGCCCTTCCGCTGCATGGTGGAAAACCTCTCGGCCAGCGCGGTGCGCGTGCGGCTGCTTCAGGAGACGGACCTGCGCGTGCTGCCCTGCTTTGACGACGCGCGGGAGCTCTGCCTCGACTTCTTCGCCCTGGAGGAGCGCAACCGCTACACCTTCTCTTGCACCCACCTGCGGGAATTCATCCGGGGCGCGCGCCGCCACGTGGTGCTGCTGCTCGGCGAGGCCGAGCGCGACATGCGCCGCGTGCTCGAATCCTACGTGGACCAGGTGCTCAACGCGCCGGAGCCCGTTTCCGAAGAGAACTGACCGGATCGGCCAGAGAGAAGCGCCCGGCACCAACCCGAAATCAGCGGCCTGCTCTCAGCGATGAGCGGTCCGGGCCGCGCCGAGGGGAGCGCCGCTTCCCCTTCCCACCCGGCCGGGGGCAAACCGCGCCATGGCCCGCCTGTCCGGCGCGCGGCGGCAGTCGAACCAACCGCAGGCCTTGTAGTAGCGCAGGTCTTCCCACCAGTCCCGGAGATAGCCGCAGCCCTGCGGCAGCCCGGCCCCGAAGGCCAGCGGATTGCGCAGGGCCGAAAGCAGTGGCAGGGCCAGGGCGGAGGGGTCGCGGAAGCACTCCCAGTCGCACCGCTCGCACACGGCCGAGGCGTCCAGCGCGCGCACGTCGAGCCCGCTGAAGGGCCCGAGGTCTTCCGCACCGCGATAGCCGCAGGGGTAGGCGTGCATATCTTCGGCGTCGAGGAAGAAGAAGTCGATTCCGCCCCGGCAGGGAAACGCTCCCTTGTCCAGGCCCAGGTGCTGGCGCATGAGCGCCAGGACCGAACTGCGCGGCGTGAAGATGCGCAGCCTGTGGCGAAACTCGGGAATCACCGTGTACAGCGCGCGGAGCATGGCCGCCTTCTCGCGCGGGAGGAAGCGGATGAAGTCGTCCTCCGAGGTGGCGGCGTAGACGGCTCCGGCCTCGGCCTCGGCAGGGTCCAGGCTCATGGGGTAGCAGGCGTTCACCGTGGCGAAGCCCAGCTCCTCGGCAAAGGAGTAGAACGCCCGGAAGGCCCCCTGGAAGGCGCGGATGAACGCTTCATCGTCGAAGGCGAGCTCGCTCTCCGGTGGGCCGGGGATGGCCCCGGGGCCTCCCGTGAGGCGGTTGATGCCCAGATTGGCCGCCGGGAAGATGCCCCGCTCATGAAACACGGGCAACGCGCGCCGGATGCCCTCCACCACGCCGGGCAGCCCCCGGTTGGCCTCGTGGGTGGCCGGGTCCGCCGAGTCGAGGCTGATCCAGAAGGCGTTCATGGGCGTATCCGCCAGCGTGTCCGCCACCTTGGCCACCCTGGCCTCGAAGCCGGGCTTCTCCGCCCCGGTGAAGAGAAAACCGTTGGTCCCGGTGCGCACGTAGGGGATGCCCGCCGCGTCCGCATGGCGCATGAGCTCCGCAACAGCGTCGAGGTGCAGCAGCGGCTCCCCCCCCGTGAAGGAGACGGCCTTGACCCCCTGCGCGGCCATGGCGTCAATCTCGCGCTTCAGCGCGTCCACGTCCATGGTGTGGCGGGGTTCGCGGGAGGTCCGGCGCATGCCGCACTGCACGCAGGCCGCGTTGCAGGCGGTGGTGAACTGGATGACCACCTGGCCGGGCAGCCGCCCGGAGAAGAGGTCCCGCCAGGTGGACCAGGACAAGAACGGGGAACGAGCCATGCGGCCTCCTGTTCGTCACATCATAGCAGGAGGGCGTGACGAACAGGCGGCAGGAGCGTGACAAACAGGCGCTCCGGTTCGTTTCCGGCGCTGTTCTGTCAATTTTTCATGCACGGGGCGCGACCGATGCGCCCGCCTTTCAAAAGGGCGGCCCAAGCAATCAACGACCCGCCAGGGGAGCGGGCCGGGCACCCGCCGTCAGGGGATCGGGCAGGGGCTAGTCGCGGAATTGCTTCTGGATTTCCTCGACCATGGAGAAGTTGTCGAAAAAGAGGTCGAGCAGTTCGGGCTGGAAGTGGGTGCCGCTGCCCTCGCGCATGATCTCCAGGGCCTTCTCGTTGGAATAGGGTTCCTTGTAGGGCCGCTTGGAGGTCAGCGCATCGAACACGTCCGCAATGGCGCAGATGCGCCCGAAGAGGGGGATGTCCTCCCCGGCAAGCCCGGCGGGGTAGCCCGAGCCATCCCATTTCTCGTGGTGCGCAAGCGCGATGCTGCGGCCCGCGGCGAGATAGTTGGAGGACGAGGAGTCGAGAATCTTCGCGCCGATCTCGGTGTGCGTCTTCATGACCTCCCACTCGGCCGGGTCGAGGGGGCCGGGCTTGAGCAGGATGGCGTCGGGAATGCCGATCTTGCCGATGTCGTGCATGGGGCTCGCGTTGAGCACGAGGTCCACCTGGTCCTCGTCCAGGCCGTACTTCTCGGCCATGAGCGCGGAGTAGCGGCTCATGCGGTGGATGTGGTGGGCGGTGTCCTCGTCCTTGAACTCCGCAGCCAGGGAAAGGCGGCTCAATGTTTCCAGGTGGGCCTTGATGGTGGTCTGCTGGGCCATGTGCAGGTTTTGCAGGGCCATCTTGAGGGCCTTGGTCTTGGCCT
>JBFWJM010000347.1:0-3405 GCA_050253205.1 Desulfovibrionaceae bacterium | reverse complement strand
GCCCTGCTCGACGCCCTGCACGCCTGTGGAGCCTCTGGCGCTGCTGGCGCTGATGATTGATCTGATTGATCTGATTGATCTGATTGATATGATTGATATGATGGAATTTTTGAAAAAGTCGCGAAAAAGTCTCTAGCGCGGGAGCGAACCATGGCCGAATATCAGGCAGTGATCGGGCTGGAAATCCATGCCCAGATGACCACCAGGACCAAGATCTTCTGCAACTGCTCCACGGAGTTCGGCAGGGAGCCCAACACCAACGTCTGCCCCGTGTGCTCGGGCATGCCCGGCGTGCTCCCGGTGATGAACGAGAAGGTGCTGGAATACGCCTGCAAGATGGGCCTGGCCGTGCATTGCGAGATCAACCGCAAGTCCGTTTTCGCGCGCAAGAACTATTTCTACCCCGACCTGCCCAAGGGCTACCAGACCTCCCAGTTCGAGCTGCCCATCTGCGGCATGGGCCACATCGACATCGCCACCTCCCAGGGCGAGAAGCGCATCGGCATCACGCGCATCCATATGGAAGAGGACGCGGGCAAGTCCATCCACTCGGCCACGGAGAACGTGAGCTTCGTGGACCTCAACCGCGCGGCCACCCCCCTGCTGGAGATCGTCTCCGAGCCGGACATGCGCTCCGCCGAGGAGGCCGAGGCCTACCTGCGCGCGCTGCATTCCATCATCACCTACCTCGGCATCTGCGACGGCAACATGGAGCAGGGCTCGTTTCGCTGCGACGCCAACGTCTCCATCATGCCCAGGGGGGCCTCGGAGTTCGGCACGCGCACGGAGCTGAAGAACATGAACTCCTTCCGCAACGTGCGCCGGGCCATCGAGTACGAGATCCAGCGCCAGATCGACCTGGTGGAGGACGGCGAGCAGGTCGTGCAGCAGACGCGCCTCTTCGACGCGGACAAGGGCGTGACCCACGCCATGCGCGGTAAGGAGGAGGCCCACGACTACCGCTACTTCCCCTGCCCGGATCTGGTGCCCATGGTGCTGGAGGAGGCGTGGATCGAGCGCTGGCGCTCGGAGCTGCCGGAGCTGCCCGCCTCGCGCCGCGCGCGGTTCATGGAGGCGTACGGCCTGCCCGAGGACGACGCCCGGCTGCTGACCCAGGAGCGCGGATTAGCAGATTATTTCGAGGCGGCAGCCTCCGCCTACGCGGGCGAGGCCCGGAAGGCGGCCAACTGGATGGTGGGCGAGCTGCTGCCCTGGCTGGCGGGGCAGGGCGCCCTGCTGCAAGACTGCGGGCTGACCCCGGAGCACCTGGCCAAGCTGCTCGCGCTGGTGGACGGCGGGCTCATCTCCGTGAAGATCGGCAAGGACGCGTTCGCGGACCTCTGCGCCAGCGGGGAGGACCCCGAAGCCTACGTGAAGTCCAAGGGCCTGGTGCAGGAGTCCGACTCCTCGGCGCTTGCGGCCGTGGTGGACGAGGTCATCGCCGAGAACCCGGCCGAGGCCGAGCGCGTGCGCGGGGGGGATAAGAAGGTCGTGGGCTTCCTCATGGGCCAGATCATGAAGAAGACCAAGGGCAAGGCCAACCCCGGGGTCGTCACCAAGCTGCTGAACGAAAAGCTGTCGTAACACTGGCGTGCTACAAAGGCCGGGCAGGATGCGCAAGACTGTGGGCGCAGAGAGCCAAGGCGGTGCGAATGATTGAAATCGTTGTTCCATAACACTTTGGAATAAAAACATATCCATTCAGGAACAGGACATGACCGACCACATCCAATATTCCCCGGAGAAAGACTGCCTCGTGCTGCTCGACCAGCGCTACCTGCCGAACCGGGAGGACTGGTTCGACGTGATCACCACCGAGGACATCTGCTACGCGCTGGTGACCATGGTGGTGCGCGGCGCGCCCGCCATCGGCGTCACCGCCGCGTACGGCTGCTACCTCGCGGGCCGCGAGGTGCAGAAGCTGGGTGGCGACTGGAAGGCGCTCCTGGACGAAAAGCTCGACCAGATCGAGAACGCGCGGCCCACGGCCGTGAACCTGCGCTGGGCCGTGCGCGAGATGCGCCGCGTCCGGGCGGAGTTGGAGGCGGAGAAGGGCGGTGTGGACCTGGAAACCCTGCTCGGGGTCTGGCTTGTGCGCGCCAGGGAGATCCACGCCGGGGACATCGAGATGTGCGAGGCCATCGGCCGGTTCGGCGGCGCGCTCATGAACGACGGCGACACCATCATGACCCACTGCAACGCCGGGGCCCTGGCCACCGCCGGGTACGGCACGGCGCTCGGCGTCATCCGCGGGGCCGTGGACCAGGGCAAGAAGGTCAGCGTCATCGCCAACGAGACCCGGCCCTTCCTCCAGGGCGCGCGCCTCACCGCCTACGAGCTGCACAAGGACGGCATCCCCGTGAAGGTCGCCTGCGACAATGCCTGCGCCCTGCTCATGAAGCGCGGCGAGGTGCAGCAGGTGGTGGTGGGCGCGGACCGCATCGCCGCCAACGGCGACGCAGTGAACAAGATCGGCACCTTCGGCGTGGCGCTGCTGGCCAAGCATTTCGGCATTCCATTCTACGTGGCCGCGCCCGTGTATACCATCGACCCCGAAACCCCCACGGGCGACGACGTGCCCATCGAGGACCGCACCCCGCGCGAGGTCACGCACATCGGCGACCACCAGATCACCCCCGACGGGGTGGAGGTGTACAACCTCGCCTTCGACCCCACGCCCAACGAGCTGATCACCGGCATCATCACGGAGAAGGGCGTGTTGTATCCTCCTTATAAGGAAAATATCGCCAAGCTCTTCGGGTAGATTGTCCATGCATCGACGCTGGGGGCGTTAAGTGCATTCCCGGCGAGTCTTCGAGCCGTGGAAGATCTTATGCCCCAGGTATGCTGCAAGAAAATTCGATCCTCACGTAGCGCTGCTACGCTGCGGTCGGCTTTTCTCTTGCGCCTGCCCAGCGTCGCGCCTGAACAATCTACGGAGCGGATTGCATCGGCGCTGGGGGCGTTAAGTGCATTCCCGGCGAGTCTTCGAGCGGCCCGGGATTCCAAAGAGCCCGGCCCTTTGGCCGCCGGAGGCATGACGGTGCTGGGCCGTTGCCGTACCAATCCGCGAAAAATATCCCGCCATCGCGATATTCCTTGCCAGCGGGGGCAACACCATGTACCCATCGTGGCCCCGCAGGCCCTGGCCGACCCATCGGCGCACGCGAGTTGCGCAGGCGGCCGGGGTCTTTTATATGTGGTGCTCCAATCGAGCCCAAGGAAACGCACATGCCAGCGACCATCGCCCTCATCGGCCGCCCCAACGTGGGCAAGTCCACGCTTTTCAACAGGCTCCTGCGCAGGAGCCTGGCCATCACCCACGACACCCCGGGCGTCACGCGCGACCGCATCCTCGGCACCGCGTACCTTGACGGCCTGGAAGTCCAGCTCATCGATACGGGC
>JBFWJM010000346.1:0-3406 GCA_050253205.1 Desulfovibrionaceae bacterium | reverse complement strand
TTTCGAGAATCGGCCCACCCCCTTGCAGCCCATGACCACCAGGCCGCAGTCCTCCTCGCGGAGGAATTCGAGCAGCAGGCGGTGGGCCGGGACGCCCTGGCGCACCAGGGCCTGTGCGCGCTGGGCACCCGCCGGGCCGGCCTTTTCGAGCCGGCCCTGGTGCAGGGCGACGGTCTTGTCGGCAAAGGCGAGGTCCATGCCGGGGTTGTGGACGAAGCCCTCCAGGGGCAGCTCGTAGACCGTGAGGAACGAGAGCCGAGAGCCGTAGCTCGCGGCGAGGCCCGTGGCCCGGGCGGCCGCGTGCAGCGAGAGGGGCGAGCCGTCCACGGGTGCCAGGACGTGGTGCAGGCGCAGGTCCTTGTACAGGGGCACGAGGAGCACATCCGCCTCGGCCAGGCGGGCCGTCTTGGCGGCCACGGAGCCCACGGGCACGAGGTCGGTGTAGCAGTTGCCGCACTTGCCCAGGACGATGAGCTGCGCCCCGGAGGTCTCGGCCCGGGTGAGGATGCGCTCCACGGGGTCGCCCTCCAGCAGGGTGGCGGTGGCCCGGACCCCGGCGGCGGCCGCGCGTTGGCTGGCCGCTTCGAGCACCCGCTCGTGGGGTTCGCGCATGGCGGTGAGGGCGCGCTTGTCGCCCATGAGGCGCAGGTCGCCGTCATAGGCGGGCACCACGGAGACGAGCTCCACCCCGGCACCTTCGGAGGCGGCCAGAGTCAGCCCCTGCTGGAGCGCGTGGCTGGAGCAGGGGGAGTCGTCGAGGGCGATGAGCAGCTTGGTGTACATGGCGAATCTTCTGTTGTGCCCCTCCCGCGACGGCGCGGGAGGGGCGCTGGTCTTTCAGTTAGGGGGTCAGGCCTGGTTGGGGTGCGCCTGTTCCAGGCGGCGCTCCTCGGCCCGGCCCTGGATCATGGCCTTGAGGATGATGAACGCGCCGGTGAGCAGCGCGCCGCACATGAACACGAAGCTGGCCTTGCCCATGAGGTCGATGGCGGTGTCGCTCAGGGAGATCACGTCGAGCTGGACGAGGTACTTGGGGATGGCCAGGCCGCGGCTGACCACCACCACGAGCATGATGGTGGCCATGACGAACTTGATCATCCAGTCCTTGACGTAGGTGGTGCCTATGGCCCCGAGCTGCACGCCAAAGAGCGAGCCCGCGAGGATGATCAGCGTGAGGCGGATGTCCACCATGCCGAACCAGGCCCAGATGAGCGTGCCTCCCAGACCCATGACGAAGGCGATGACCAGCTCCGTGGCCGAGGCCATGAGCGAGGTCATGCCCACGAGGTAGATAAGCCCCGGAACCCCCGCGAAGCCGCCCACGGCGATGGTGGCGGCGAGCAGGCCCGCGCCCAGGCCCACCGGGGCGGTGAACCACAGGGAGATGCGGATGCCGGAGCTCTTGAAGGTGATCATGGGCCAGAGTTCGATGGACTGGAGCTTCATGGCGAGCTTGGTCTTCTTTTCCACGCCGCCGTTGCGCTTGGTTTCCAGGGCGTCCTTGAGCACGAAGCTGCCCACGGTGATGAGCACGAAGACGAAGGCCAGGGAGACATAGAGGTTCGAGCCCGCCTGGCCCCAGGTGTCGAGGATGATCTTCTGGACCTGGATGCCGATCTGCACGCCGACCTCGGCGGAGACACCCACGATGAGGCCCATCTTGATGTCCACCTGGCCGTAGCGGTAGCGCTTGATGGCGCCCACCAGGGCCTTGGGGAACTTGTGGCACATGTTGCTGGCCACGGCCACGGTGCCGGGCACGCCGAGGCTCATCATGCCCGGGGTGAGGACGAACGCCCCGCCCGAGCCGATGAACCCGCTGACGAGCCCGCCCACGAATCCGACGAAGAAGAGGAAGAACATGCCCATGAGGCTCAGGTCGATGAACCGCAGGCTTTCACTGATGACGTCATGCATTCTGTTGTACTCCCGGTGTGTTCCGTTCTGGGTTCTCGCTGCCGTTTGGCGCGGCTAGTTGGCCGCGTGGATGCGCGGGCGCGCGGCCGGGGCGGCGGGGCGAGGCTCCGTGGTCTTGACGGCCTTCTTGCCCGCGTTGTGGGAGGCCTCGATGCCGCAGGCCGTCCAGAAGTTGCTGGCAAAGGAGCCGTGGACGTAGGAGAACAGGAACACGGTGGCCACGGGGGCGATGTTGTGCAGGCCGCCCTCGGCGCAGAATTTCAGGATCTGCTGGCTGAAGACGTACACCGCCGCGTACAGGGCGATGGAAGCTGCTCCGAAAAGGGCCGCCTTCTTCTTCGCGGCCGCTCGTCTGCTCTGGATCGTGGACATGATCACACTCCGTTCGGGTTGGGGGTTGTGCGGGTTCGTTCCCGTTGATGGCGTTCGGATCAGGTGGAAACGCGAAGGCGCGGGCGGGCCGGGGCCTTGCGGGGGTTTGCGGGGGGGCGCCTGTTGGGTGCGGACCCGGCGATGAACCGGGCTGTCTCCCACTCGCCGCGCTCGGCAAAGGCCGCAGCGGCGAAGACTTTTTCCAGCATTTGCAGAAATTTGACCATACTACCTCTCCCTTTTTCGAGGGGCGTCGCTTTCCTGCGCCGCGCCTCCGCTTGCGTGTGCTGCCGGTCCGGGGTCGAAGCAGTAGACCGGCACGTGAAGGTTGGAAACGCAGGGCTCGGCCTTGCTCCGTTGGAGGATCACCAGCGCCACGCCTCCTACGCGGCGGCAGGCCTCCCGGAGCAGGGTGCCGAAATCGCCCGTGAGCACGGCGTGCTTCGGGGCTGTCCGGCCGTCCGTGGACGGGAGGGTCGGGGCCAGCTTTCCGAAAACGCCCTTGAAGTGGTCGCGGTGCGTGGCGGCGAGCTCCGCCGTTGCCGACCTGGCGGAAAGGATGTTCAGGAAGAGCGGGTCGCAGCCGAGCCGGGCGGAGAGCCCCAGGGCGTATTCCACCGGGCCGGACGCGAAGGGGGCGTCCTTGGCCACGGCCAGAATCCTGCGCCCGCCTCGCGGCAGCCCGGCCTGGAGCTCCGAGAGCAGCTCCAGGGCGCTCTGCGGGTCGCCTTGTTCGGCGAGGCCGATGGCCGCCGCCCATGTCTCCAGCTTCTTGATCATCGCTCGATTCCCGTCCTCGCCGGGGGCTCCGGCGTCCTTGTGTGGCGGGGGGATTACAAGGACCGGGCCAAGAGTGTAACTTGCTGAAAATAAACACTATAAATTCACTGGAGGCTTGAAAGTCCCCCTCCCGCCGCTGGGATGTGCAACGCCTGCGATTTCAAGTATGATATTTGTGTTTTTATTTTGGCTGGTTGGGCATGTTGCAACAGTTCTGTTCGCCGCTGGGATATGCAACGCTCCCCGCCCTGGCGCAGGGCGGCCGGATCGTGCTATGCTGCCGCGTCGCCTCTACGGCGACGGCGCGGCGCGGGCGGTGAATGCCCCGCGGCCACAG
>JBFWJM010000345.1:0-3416 GCA_050253205.1 Desulfovibrionaceae bacterium | reverse complement strand
AGTATCGTCTTGCCCTGGTCTTCCTGGCCCACGAGCCCGGCCGCGACCCAGGAGCCCACCCCGGCGAGGACGGGCATGCCCCCTGCCGGGCCGTCGGCGAGCGTCTCGAAGTCCAGGGTGTCCCGGTGGTGCAGCGCCTGGTGCAGGATCAGCGGGTCGTCCACAAAGTTGACGACGAATCGGCGTTGTTCCAGAATCGACCGCAGGGAGGAGGCTCCCTTGAACAGCGCGGCGCGAAGGGTGGAGCCGTCGTCGGTCCAGATGCCGAAGGGGGCGGCGGAAAAGCCGCCGGAGCGAATCGTGGTGACCACGACCTCGTATATCCAGCCGGGGGTCATTGTCTGGAGGAAGGACATGGCAGGAAGCTACCCCAACTCCGCCGCCGTGTAAATCCCCACACCAAACACTAAAACAATGATTACAAAATGATAGACAGCAGAAAGATCCAGATTCTCGTGAGCGTGACCTCCCCTGAGGAAGTGGCCGAGGCCGTGGCCGGAGGGGCGGACATCCTTGATGTGAAAAACCCCCGCGAGGGCTCGCTGGGTGCGCCCCAGCCGCATGTGGTCCGGGCCATCCGGGAGGCGGCCCCGGCCGGGTTTCCGGTGAGCGTCGCCATCGGCGATGCGCCGCCGCTGCCCGGCACCATGGCCCTGGCCGCCCTGGGCGCGGCCGCCTGCGGGGCGGACTATGTGAAGATCGGGCTGTATGGCCCGGCCGATCCCGCGTCGGCGGAGGCCATGGTCGGCGCTGTCTGCCGGGCGGTGCGCTCGGTGTCGCCGGAGGCCAGGATCATGGTGGCCGGGTATGCTGACGGGGAGCCGCGCGGCTGCCTGAAGGTGCGCGACCTGCCCGGGGCGGCGTCCCGTGGGGGGGCGGACGGCTGCATGATCGACACCCTGGCCAAAGGTGAGGAAAACCTATTTTCGTTCATGGATGTCGACACGTTGCGAGATTTTCTTGAGCGTTGCAGCGAGCTCGGGCTGCGCTCCGCCCTGGCCGGGAGGCTGAACGCCGCGCACGCCCCGCTGCTCCGGGAGCTACAGCCGGACATCGCCGGGTTCCGGTCCGCCGTATGCGGCGGGGACAGGGCCGGGGGCAAGGTGGACGCGGAGAGCGTCCGCCGCCTGCAAAACCTGCTCAACCCGGACTAGCCCCGGCGGAGCACGCGGGTTCCGAAGGTCGCGCCGCGATCAAACAGCTCCAGGAGGCGGTGCGGTGCGGTGCCGTTGACGATCCAGGTCTCGTGCGCCGCATCCTTCAGGATGCTTGCGAGATGCGGGTCCACGCCGCCGCTGCGTTCCAAGGCCGCAAGGCCGATACTCTCCAAAGGCGCAAGGCCGATACTCTCCAAAGGCGCAAGGCCGATACTCTCCAAAGGCGCCAGGCCGATGCTCTCCAGCGGCGCGGCATCGCCCGCTCCAGGCGCGTCCTCGTACAGTCCGTCCACGTCCTTCAGCAGCACCAGCAGCGAGGCTTCCACCTCTGCGGCCACCCAGGCGGCGATGGAGTCGGAGGTCACGTCCCAGGAATGGGGCAGTGGGTCTGCCCTGCGGAGCCAGTCGTGCGGGAGCAGCACTGCCGCCCCCCCCTCCTTCCATGCGGCCCGGGCCTCGCCCAGCGAGCGCACGGCGCGGCAGCCCGGCGTCAGGTCCGCCAGCAGCAGGCCGAACTGGTCCATGGCCAGAATGGCCATCCAGTGCGCGGTGCTGTCGCTCAATGGGAATCGGGCGGCATGCTCGCGGACCACGTCGGCCCATGCACCCCCGCCGGGCACCACGAGCAGGGAGCGGCCCAGAGCGGCCTCGGCAAGCACGGCGCAGAGGGCGGGAAGCGTTTCGAGCCGGGCCTGGCTGCCCCCGACCTTGACGACGGCAGCGTCCATGCTCACGACGCCCCCCGCAGGTGGTTTTCCAGCAGTATCGCCGCCGCAAGCGCGGGCAGCACGGGGCCATGCCGCCCGGCGGAGGACGACGGGAACGCCAGCACCTCCATGCCGAGCCTCCAGCCCACCTCTTCGGCCACGAAGGCGCCGCTGCCCGCCGCCAGCACGACTGGGGGGGCGGCTTTCGCTTCCGTGAGCCTGGAGAGCACCTGGAGCGCCGCGCCCGTCAGGCGGTGGAGCTGCGCCTCGTAGACGTACCTCGCCACGGCGAGGAGGGCCGCAGCGCCCAGCGCCTCGCCGCGCTCCTTCCCGGAAGCCTCCCCCGGATCTTCGTAGTCCGCGCAGACCAGCTTGGCCAGCCTTTGGCGCGCCTCCGGCAGGGAGGTGCCGCGCCCGTCCGCCGTGGGGCAGGTGTAGTCGCGCGGGGTGATGTTGCCGAGCAGGAGGTGCACGTCGGCCATGAGGCAGAAACGTTCGGCGGCTACGCGGCAGAGCCCGCCGCCCACGGGCACGGAGCGGACCAGGGTGTCCGGGTTGGCCCGCAGGATGCCCGTGTAGACCAGCTCGCCCGAGGCCAGGCGCTGCGTGTCCGTCCTGCCGCGCGCGGCCACGGCCCCGTTCACGATGGGGATGATGTCCGTGGTGGTGCTGCCCACGTCCATGAGCAGGCCGTCCGGGTGACGCGTGGCCACGTGCAGGGCGGAGGCGAGCCAGTTGTTTGCGGCGAAGCGCAACGGCGCTTCGGCCACACGCTCGGCCCGCTCCCAGGTTTGCGACTCCACGTCGAGGACGAGGACCGCCAACCCGGGAAAGGCCTCGCGCACCGCCCCGCAGATGAAATTGACCCCCTCGCGCTTGGAGGAGAAGGAATCGCACAGCTCGCCCGTCAGGGTCAGGGCCGCATGGGAGCAGCCTGCGGCGTCGAGCCTATCATTCAGGCCGCGAAGCTCCTCCACCAGCTTGGACGGATCGCGCCACAGTTCCAGGGGGATGCTCGCCTCCCCCCCAACCTCGCCGGAGGGCTCCAGGCGCACGGCCTTGTCGTTGGCCCCGCCGATGTCGAGCCCGAGGATGGCTCCCCTGTTCACCGCGCGGTGTTCAGCCATGGTGCTCGCCCTCCTTGCCGAAGATGACCCGCCGCCCCGGCCCCACCCCGGCGGGCGGTTCGTCGTCCGCCACGGCCCGCAGGATGGCCTCGGCCAGATTGAGGTCCAGGGACTGGCTGACCCCCGCGAACGCGTTCGTCACCCGGGGATTGACTTCAATAACCACGCAGCCTTCGTCCTGCAAGACCATGTCCACGCCCACGAACCCGGCCAGGCCGGAGAGCTGCCGCACGGCCAGCGCCGCCGTGCGCAGGGCCCGCGCCGCCTGGGGGTGTTCCAGCGGCGTGCTTCCCCCAGCGTAGACGAACGGAACCCCGGGGATGACCCGCTGCTCGTTGAGGCAAAGCGGCGTGACATCGGAGGCCGAAACCAATAAACTCGCGCTGGCATGCACGCCGGGGTGGTAGCGCTGGAGCAGCATGCGC
>JBFWJM010000344.1:0-3439 GCA_050253205.1 Desulfovibrionaceae bacterium | reverse complement strand
TTCCTCGCGGGCGTGGAAAAAGCCGCTGGCCACCCGGTTCGGGGTCGGCTCCAATTGCGTAGCGCGGGGCACGGCGAAGATGGTGATGAATTCGTGTCCCGTTTCCGGGCTGGCGGGAATGTCACGGACGTGGCGGATGCGTTCCGGCCGGAGCCGGAGATCCGTCCAAAGCCGCCGCATGGCCGCCCCCTGAGCGGATTCCCCGGCATGGACGTGTCCGCTGGTGGACACATCCCAGCGCCCCGGGTAGAGTGTACGTCGAAGCCCGCGTTTTTGCAGGAAGAGGCGGTTGTCCTGGTCGTAGACCAGCACGGCCACCGCGCGATGATTAAGGAACTGGCGGTGCACCTCGGGCAGGGGCAGCACGAGCAGCGGGCGGTTGCGGTCGTCCACGGCCTCCACCAACGGTGGCTCGGAAGAGGGGCGATGGTTCAGGATGGGCATGGAGCGCAGTGTATGACGGAGTTGGGGCGATTTCCAGCCCACGCTGGAGGGACTCCCGAGACTGGGGCCGAGGTTTTGGGACCGGCGGACATCCGCGCGGTCATGGAGTTGGAGGCTTTGTGTTTCGCCTACCATTGGACCGAGGAGCAATTCCGCCTGGGGCTTGAGCGCGGCGCGTTTCATATTTTGGGTGTACGGCGTAGTGGAAGAATAGTCGGCTATATCGCCTACTCGGTGATCCAGGACGAGATGGAAGTCATGAATTTGGCCGTGCATCCGGAGTTCCGCCGACAGGGACTGGGGGCGACCCTTCTGGACGCGGCCTTGGGGCACAGCCGCCGGGCGGGGGCCCGGCAAGGTTTTCTGGACGTCAAGGAGTCCAACCTTCCGGCCATTGACCTCTACCGCAAATTCGGATTTAAACAGATCGGGGTGCGCAAGCGGTACTATCCCGACACCCTTGAAGACGCCTTGCTGTTTCGTTGTGACATCCCCTGAACCGACCGGCCAAGGAGAACAGCCATGCGTTATATCGACCAGACCGACCTGAAGGACAGAAAAGCGTTGGTCCGGGTGGACTTCAACGTGCCCATCGAAAACGGTGTCATCACCGACGACAACCGCATCCGGCAGAGCCTGCCGACGTTGCGCTACGTCCTGGACCAGGGCGGGGCCCTGATCCTTTGCGCCCACCTGGGCAAGCCCAAGGGCGTGGACCCCAAGCTCAGTTTGGCTCCTGTGGCCGCGCACTTGGCCAAGCTCCTCGGCCGCGAGGTGCGGCTGGCCCCGGACTGCGTGGGGCCCGAGGTCGAGAAAATGGCTCGTGAGCTGGCTCCCGGCCAGGTGCTCATGTTGGAGAACCTGCGTTTCCATGCCGAGGAGACTGGGAAGACTCCCGAGGCCCGGGGGGATTTCGGCAAGCGTCTGGCGGGACTGGCCGACGTCTACGTGGGCGAGGGGTTCGGCGTGGTGCATCGGCCCAACGCCTCGGTCGTGGACGCGCCCCGGGCGGCGGCTTTGTGCTGCGCCGGGTTCTTGATGAAAAAGGAATGGCAGTTTCTGGGCGAACGCTTGGCGGCCCCTGAACGGCCGTTCGTGGCCATTTCCGGCGGGGCCAAGGTGTCCACCAAACTGGGCATCCTGAAGAATCTTTTGGGCAAGGTGGACGATCTGATCATCGGCGGAGCCATGGCCAACACCTTCTTCCTGGCCCAGGGCCACGGCATCGGCGCGTCCCTGGCCGAGCTGGATCTCGTGGAGGAGGCCAAGGCCGTCCTGGCCGAGGCCGCGGGCAAGGGCACCCGGCTGCACCTGCCGCTGGACGTGGTCCTGGGCGCTTCGCCCAAGGACGCCGCCGCCACGGGCACGGCCGAAGTGGCGGCCATCCCGGAGGGCGCCATGGCCCTGGATATCGGGCCGCGCAGCGTGGAAGCCTTCTCCAAGGTCATCGCCTCGGCCCGCACCGTGGTCTGGAACGGCCCCATGGGCCTGTTCGAGAACCCGGCCTTCGCCGCCGGTTCCCTGGGCATCTGCCGGGCCATGGCCGCCAATGCCGGAGCCGTGACCATCGTGGGGGGCGGCGACACCGACGCCATGGTTCATGCCGCCGGGGCAGCCGAGAAATTCAGCTTCATCTCCACCGGCGGCGGTTCCTTCATGGAGTTCCTGGAAGGCAAGGAACTGCCCGGTCTGTCCGCCCTCAAGGAGTGCTCTTGATGAACAAGCTCATGGCCGCCAACTGGAAGATGTACAAGACCTACGAGGAAGCCAAGGACACGGCCAAGGCTCTGGTCAAGCTCCTGGAGGGCAGGC
The DNA here is from genome assembly GCA_050253205.1 of Desulfovibrionaceae bacterium. GTDB lineage: Bacteria > Desulfobacterota > Desulfovibrionia > Desulfovibrionales > Desulfovibrionaceae > JAHJKV01. The sequence continues at coordinate 1,183 of JBFWJM010000344.1, read as the reverse complement.
TGCCCGCCGGGCGCGAGGTTCTCGTGTTTCCTCCCTTCACGGCCTTGCGCGCCGTGTCCAAGAAATTCAAGGACGAGAGGGGGTTCTGGACCGGCGGTCAGGACTTTTGGCCCGAGAAGGAGGGGGCGTTCACCGGCGAGATCGCGCCGGGCATGCTCCAGGACGCGGGCGCGTCCTTCGCGCTCACCGGGCATTCGGAGCGTCGTCATGTCCTCGGCGAGTCCGATGATCTGGTGGGCCGCAAGACGGCCTTCGCCCTGGCCTCGGGGCTGAACGTGGTGCTCTGCGTGGGTGAGAAGATCGAGGAGCGCCGGTCTGGCGATGTTGAAGCTGTATTGGAGCGCCAGTTGCGGAGCGGCTTGACGGAAGTGCCCCGGGAGATCGATCCGACAAGACTGGCCGTGGCCTATGAACCGGTTTGGGCCATTGGAACCGGCGAGGTGGCCGGCCCCAAGGAAATCTTGGATGCCCACGCCTGTGTACGTCGGATTTTGCTTGACACTTTTAAAAATATCGGCAATAATATTAAGATATTGTACGGCGGAAGCGTGAAGCCGGAAAACTGCGCCGAGATCATCGCGCTTGACAATGTGGACGGTGTGCTGGTAGGAGGCGCGAGCTTGGCGGCTGAAAGTTTTGCCCGCATCGTGCTGGCCGGAGCGTGAAGCCGACAAGCGTGAGAAAAGTGAGGATTTGACTTGGAGACTCTGGTTGTCGTCATTCACGTGTTGGCCTGCGTGTTCCTGATCGTGGCCGTGCTGTTGCAGTCGGGTCAGGAAGGCATGGGCGTCATCTTCGGCGGCGGCAGCGGTTCCGTGTTCGGGAGCACCGGCGCGGGCGGCCTGCTGGTCAAGGTGACCTCGGTGCTGGCCGCCGTGTTTTTGCTGACCTCCCTGGGCTACAACCTGCTCATCAGCAAGCGGGTGTCGCATGTGGAGTCCATCATGCTGGATTCTTCCGGCGCGGTGACCGCTCCGGCTCCAGCCCAGGAGAAGAAGCCCGAGGGTGTGACTTTCGAGGATCCCAAAGCCGCGCAGCAGCCGGAGGCTCCGAAGCAATAAGCCTTTGTTGAAAATCCCCCGATGCCGAGGTGGTGGAACTGGTAGACACGCTATCTTGAGGGGGTAGTGGGAGAAATCCCGTGGGGGTTCGAGTCCCCCCCTCGGCACCACAGAGATCAAAG
>JBFWJM010000343.1:0-3445 GCA_050253205.1 Desulfovibrionaceae bacterium | reverse complement strand
ATCCGGGGCGGGCGGCACGCGCTCTCCTTCGACGTCCGCCGGGGGGAGCTGCTGGGCATCGCCGGGCTCGTGGGCTCCGGGAGGACGGAGGCCATGCGCGCCATCTTCGGCGCGGACCGCCGCGAGGCCGGGGAGATCGTCCTGAACGGCAAGGTCCTGAACATCAAAAGCCCCAGGGACGCGGTGCGCAGCGGCGTCTGCCTGCTCACCGAGGACCGCAAGCACCAGGGGCTGCTGCTGGAGATGGCCCTGGACGTGAACGCCACCATGGCGAACATCGGGGGCGTTTCCCGGCGGGGGTTCATCGACAAGGGGGCCGAGCGCGCGGCGGCGGAAAAGCTTGTCCGCGACCTGGCCATCAAGACCCCCTCCGTGGACCAGTGGGTGGGCAACCTCTCCGGCGGCAACCAGCAGAAGGTGGTGCTGGCCAAGTGGCTCTTCCGCGACGCCGAGGTGCTCATCTTCGACGAGCCCACGCGCGGCATCGACGTGGGCGCCAAGTACGAAATCTACCTGCTCCTCTGGGAGCTGGCCAAGGCGGGCAAGGCCATCATCATCGTCTCCTCCGACCTGCCGGAGATGCTCGGCATCTGCCACAGGATCATCGCCTTCTCGGGCGGGAGGATCAGCGGGGAGCTGCCGCGCGCGGCCTTCGACCAGGAGCGCATCCTGGCCATGGCCTACGAGCAATACATCCAGGACGAAGCCCGGGCAGCGTCCTGAGCAAGGGAAAGAGGAACCCACGGCATGCACTTCAAGAAACTCGCCTACCTGCTCCTCCGGGAGGCCGGCATCGGCGTGGCGCTGGTGCTCATCTGCGTCATCTTCATGTTCACCGCACCGAACTTCGCCTCGTACATCAACCTGATGAACATCTTCACGCAGATCAGCATCAACACGGTCATCGCCGTGGGCATGACCTTCGTGATCCTGCTGGGCGGCATCGACCTCTCCGTGGGCTCGGTTCTGGCGCTGTGCACCATCGTGGCGGGGCTGACCATCACCAACGAGGCCCTGCCCCCGGGGCTGGCCATCCTCCTGGCGGTGCTCGCCTCGCTGGCCGTGGGCGCGGCGTGCGGGCTGTTCAACGGCTTCATCACCGAGCGTTGGAAGATCCACTCCTTCGTGGTCACCCTGGGCATGCTCAACATCGCCCGGGGCGCGGCGCTGCAGATCAGCGACTCGCGCACCCTGTTCGGCTTTCCCGAGGCCTTCACCGACCTGGGCGCCAAGGACGTGTTCGGCCTGCCGGTGATCTTCATCATGGCCCTGACCCTGGTCATCGTCGGCACCATCGTGCTCAACAAGTCCGTCTTCGGGCGGATGATCTACGCCATCGGCAACAACGAGGAGGCCGTGCGCCTCTCCGGCCACAGGACCATCGTCTACAAGCTGGCCGCCTTCGTCATCTGCGGGGGCTGCGTGGGCGTGGCGGGCATCATGTACATGCTGCGCCTGTCCATGGCCAGCCCCATCCTCGGCGTGGGCTTCGAGCTCAACGCCATCGCGGCCGTGGTCATCGGCGGCACGAGCATGATGGGCGGCAAGGGTTCCCTGGTGGGCACCTTCCTGGGCGCGTGCATCATCGGCGTGCTCAACAACGGCCTGCTGCTGCTCGGCATGGGCGACTTCGCCCGGCAGATCGTCACCGGGCTGATCATCGTGGCCGCCGTGGTCATCGACACCTACCGCAACCGGATCCTCAGCAGGATCCAGCTCTCCGAGTAAGTCCATGGCAGGAAGCAGGCTCGTCGTCCTCGGCAGCGTCAACGCCGACCACGTGCTGCGGGTGGAGGCCTTTCCCCGTCCGGGGGAGACCGTCTCCGGCCATGGCTACCAGGTCATCCCCGGGGGCAAGGGGGCGAACCAGGCCGTGGCCGCCGCGCGCCTCGGCGCGCCAACCTCGTTCATCGCCTGCCTGGGCGAGGACGACTTCGGCACGCGCATGCTCAAGCGCTTCAAGGCGGACGGCATCGACGTTGGCGGCGTGGCCCGCGTGCAGGGAACCCCCACGGGCGTGGCCATGATCCAGATTTCGGCCTCCGGGGAGAACACCATCGCCCTCTCCCCGGAGGCCAACGCCCGCCTGACCCCCGAGGCCCTGGAGCCGCACCTGCCGCTGCTGCGCGGGGCCCGCGCCGTGCTCATGCAGCTGGAGGTGCCCCTGGCCACCGTCGAGCTGGCCGCGCGCGAGGCCCGGGCGGCCGGGGCCATGGTGGTGCTCAACCCGGCCCCGGCCCGGGCCCTGCCCGCAGCGCTCCTGGGGGATCTCTCCATGATCACCCCCAACGAAACCGAGGCCGAGGCCCTCACCGGGGTCCGCGTGCGCACCGGGGACGACGCGCGCGCCGCCTCGGCCAGGCTCCACGACGCGGGCATCGAGACCGTGATCATCACCCTGGGCGAGCGCGGGGCCTACCTGAGCACCCCCGGGTGCGCCAGGCTCGTGCCCGGATACCGCGTCAGCGCCGAGGACACCACCGCCGCCGGGGATACCTTCAACGGCGCGCTGCTGGCCGCCCTGCTGGAGGGCGACTCCATGGAGGAGGCCGTCCGCCGGGCCAATGCGGCGGCGGCGGTATCGGTCACGCGCATGGGCGCGCAGACCTCCATCCCCTACCCGGAAGAGGTGGCCCGGTTTCTGGCCGCCCGCCACTGAGCCATGACCACCATCAAAGACGTCGCCAGGCTCGCGGGAGTCTCCACCTCCACCGTCTCCCACGTGCTCAACAAGACCCGCTTCGTGAGCGAGGACACCTGCCGCAAGGTCAGCGAGGCGGTGCTCCAGCTCAAGTACCGGCCCTCGTCCATCGCCCGCAGCCTCAAGGTGCAGCGGACCAGGACCCTGGGCATGCTCGTGACCGCGAGCCGCAACCCGTTCTTCGCGGAGCTGGTCCAGGCCGTGGAGCGGCGCTGCTACGAGCGGGGGTATACCCTCTTCCTCAGCAACACCGAGGGCGACGTGGCGCGCATGGAGGCCAACATCAACGCCCTGGAGGAACGCCGGGTGGACGGCCTGCTGCTCCTGTGCAGCGAGGTGAACAACGACACCCTGCGCTTTCTGGAGGTGGAGCGGAGCACGCCCACCGTGGTCTTCGACTGGGGCCCCGAGTCCGACCACGTGGACCGCATCTTCGACAACTCCACGGACGGCGGCATGGAAGCCACGCGCCACCTCATCGCCAACGGACACACGCGCATCGGCTGCCTCACCGGGCCTCTGGAGCGGCGCTCGGCCATCGAGCGGCTGGCCGGGTTCCGCGCGGCCATGGCCGAGGCGGGCCTGCCCGTGCGCGAGGAGTGGATCATGGAAGGCGACTACGACTGCCCCGGGGGCATCCGCGCGGTGGACCGGCTGGCGGCCATGGCCCGGCGGCCCAGCGCGCTCTTCGTGTGCAACGACATGATGGCCATAGGCGTGCTCCACCGGGCGGCGGAGCGGGGC
>JBFWJM010000342.1:0-3447 GCA_050253205.1 Desulfovibrionaceae bacterium | reverse complement strand
CACAAGTCCTTCAAGGCCTTCGACTACTCCTCCCTGCGCACGGGCATCATGGCCGGCTCGCCCTGCCCCGTGGAGGTCATGAAGAAGGTCATGGACCTCATGAACATGAAGGAAATCACCATCTGCTACGGCCTGACCGAGGGCAGCCCGGTGATGACCCAGACCAGGAACGGCGACTCCCTGCGGCAGATGACCGAGACCGTGGGCCGGGCCATGCCCGAGATCGAGGTCCGCGTGGTCAACCCCGAGACCAACGAGGAGTGCCCCGTGGGCGTGCAGGGCGAGGTCTGCTGCCGGGGGTACAACGTCATGAAGGGCTACTACAACAACCCCGAGGCCACGGCCAAGGCCATCGACGAGGGCAACTGGCTGCACTCCGGCGACCTCGGCGTCATGGACGAGGACGGCTACCTCTCCATCACCGGCCGCCTCAAGGACATGATCATCCGTGGCGGGGAGAACGTTTACCCGCGCGAGATCGAGGAGTTCCTCTACACCATGGACGGCATCCTCGACGTGCAGGTGGCGGGCGTGCCCTCCGCCAAGTACGGCGAGCAGGTGGGCGCGTTCGTGATCCTCAAGAAGGACACGGATCTCGACGCCGAGGACATCCGCGACTTCTGCCGGGGCAAGATCGCCCGCTACAAGATTCCCAAGTACGTCGCCTTCGTGGACCAGTATCCCATGACGGCCTCGGGCAAGATCCAGAAATACAAGCTGCGCGAGCTGGGCGCGGAGCTCTTCCCGGAGGCCTAGCCAGGCCGGGAGGACGACGAGACGAGCGACCGGCCCGGGCCCCGGGCCGGAACACACAGGGGGACGAACATGGAACAGGCTTACAAGGAGATCGCGCCGCGCCTCAAGGGACTGCGCGACGCGCTGGACATGACCGTGGAGGAGATGGCCGCCGCCGTGGGTTGCGAGCCCGGGCTCGTCACCACCTACGAGGCCGGGGAAACCGAGATTCCCGTGGGCTACCTGCTCAAGGTCTCGCAGATGTCCGGCGTGGGGCTCACGGTGCTCGTCTCCGGCTCGGAGGCGCACCTCACCTCCCACAGCGTGGTGCGCGCGGGCAAGGGGCTCAGCGTGAACCGCCGCAAGGACTACGACTACCGCGACCTGGCCTACGCCTTCAAGGGCCGCAAGATGGAGCCCTTCGAGATCCGCGTGCCCGCCAAGGAGGTGGAGGACATGCACTTCACCAGGCACGCGGGCCAGGAGTTCATCTACATGCTGGAGGGCGTGCTGGAGCTGCGCCTGGACGAGCACGTGGTGGTGCTCAATCCCGGAGACAGCCTCTACTTCGACTCCCAGACCTCCCACGCCCTGCGCGGCATCGGCGGGGAGGCCCGGTTCATCGACGTGATTCTCTAGGGGCGCACGGGAGAGCCCGCCCGCCCCGGCAACAGCGGTTGACAGCAAAGGCCCATCGCACGCACGGAGAAACACGCACGGAGAACCGCCATGCAAAAGTTCAAACCCGCATCCTATGAAGACTTCGTCCAGCAATTCCGCGTGGACGTCCCCTCCAGATACAACTTCGCCTACGACCTCGTGGACAAGACCGCCGACGAGGAGCCCGGCCGCCGGGCCATCCTCCACGTGGACCCCTCGGGCCAGGCCAGGGAATACACCTACGGTTGGCTCAAGGAGCGCTCCGCCCGGCTGGCCGGCGCGCTCGCCGCGCGCGGCGTCGCCAAGGGCGACAAGGTCATGCTCATGCTGTTTCGCCGGGTGGAGTACTGGGTGGCCATGATCGCCCTGCACAAGATCGGCGCGCTGCCCATCCCCTCCCCCGCCCTGCTCACGCCCAAGGACATCACCGAGCGTTCCAACTACGCCTCCATCAAGGCCGTGGTCTGCGAGGACACGGTGGTGGAGAAGTTCGAGGCCGCCAGGCCGGGCTGCCCCACCATGAAGCTCTTCGTGCAGGTGGACGGCGAGTCCGCCCCCGAGGGCTGGGAGCGCTTCGAGGCCATCTGCGACGAGGCCGCGCCCGAGTTCCCCCGCACGGAGGCCACCCCCGGCGGCAAGGACCCCATGGTCATCTTCTTCACCTCGGGCACCACGGGCATGCCCAAGATGGTGGTGCACTCCTACAACTACCCCCTGGGCCACTGGACCACGGCGGCCTACTGGCACGACCTGAACCCCGGCGACGTGCACCTGACCCTCTCGGACACGGGCTGGGCCAAGTCCGTCTGGGGCAAGTTCTACGGCCAGTTCATGGCCGGGGCCGTGGTCTTCGTCTGGGACTTCCGGGGCAAGTTCGAGCCCGCCGAGCTCCTGGGGATCATCGCCGACCACGGCATCACCACCTTCTGTGCGCCGCCCACGGTCTACCGCTTCCTCATCCGCGAGGACGTGGGCAAGTACGACCTCTCCAAGCTGCGCCACTGCACCACTGCGGGCGAGCTGCTCAACGAGTCCGTGTTCACCACCTGGAAGGAGCGCACGGGCCTCTCCATCTACGAGGGCTACGGCCAGACCGAGACCTGCCTCCAGGTCTTGAACATCCCGTCCATGACGCCCAAGCCCGGGTCCATCGGCCGCCCCGCCCCGGGGTGGGACATCGTGCTGCTCGACGAGACGGCCGAGCCCGTGCCCATGGGCGAGGAGGGCGAAATCTGCATCCGCATGCGCGGCGGCGACCCCACCACCGTGCTCGGGCTCTTCGACGGGTACATGGACGAGCCGGAGAAGACCGCCTCGGTGATGTACGACGGGCTCTACCACACCGGGGACAAGGCCTGGCAGGACGAGGACGGCTACCTCTGGTTCATGGGCCGCACCGACGACCTCATCAAGGCCTCGGGCTACCGCATCGGCCCCTTCGAGGTGGAGAGCGCGCTGGTCTCCCACGACGCCGTCATCGAGGCGGCGGTGACGGGCGTGCCCGACCCGGTGCGCGGGCAGGTGGTCAAGGCCACGGTGGTGCTCGCCCCCGGATACGAGGGCACGGACGAGCTGGTCAAGGAGCTCCAGAGCCACGTGAAGAAGGTTACCGCGCCGTACAAGTACCCGCGCATCATGGAGTTCACCAAGGAGCTGCCCAAGACCATCTCGGGCAAGATCAAGCGCGGCGAAATCCGCGAGGCGGACATGAAGAAATACGCCGAACAGGGCTGAGCCTCGGACGAAACACGCATGCCAAAGGCCCCGGGATGCCAGTCCCGGGGCCTTTTTGCGTGGGGCAAGCCGGGGGAGTGTCAGGCGGCAGTATCGGGTGGGCGAGTTGGGTGAGTGGGTTGGGTGGGCGCGGGAGGGGAGGGCCGTTCTCGGGCTGCGACTTCAACTTGCGTGCACGGCAGGCAGCGAGAACGGACCCGCCAGGTCCGTTGCCGCACACCCAAAGGAAGTCGCGCCCACGCCCGACCCTCACCTCCCGCCCCTGCGGGGCCGCGTGCGAGCCCGGCAAGGGCCGCGGGTGTAGGGGAGTCAGAGGCC
>JBFWJM010000341.1:0-3487 GCA_050253205.1 Desulfovibrionaceae bacterium | reverse complement strand
CACTGACCATAGAATTCCTGCACCGACGGCCGAGCCGATCACCCCCGCCACGTTCGGTGCCATGGCGTGCATAAGCAGGTGATTTGTCGGGTCTTCTTCCAGGCCGATCTGCTGGACCACGCGGGCGGAATCCGGCACGGCGGAAACCCCGGCCGCCCCCACCAGCGGGTTGATCTTCTCCTTCAGAAAAAGGTTCATCAACTTGGCGAAGAGGATGCCCCCGGCCGTGGCCACCGCGAACGAGAGCGCCCCGAGCACGAAGATGCCGAGCGACTGGCGGGTCAGGAAGGTCTGGGCCTGGGTGGAGGCCCCCACGGTGAAGCCGAGCAGGATGGTCACCACGTCGATGAGCGCTGTGCGCGCCGTGGCCGCCAGGCGCTCGGTGACGAGCGACTCCTTGAGCAGGTTGCCGAAGCAGAGCATGCCCACCAGGGAGACGGCCCCGGGCGCGAGCAGGCCCGTGATGAGGAACGCGCCCACCGGGAAGAGGATGCGCTCGCGCCGGGAGACCTCCCGGGGCGGCTTCATGCGGATGAGCCGTTCCTTGCGCGTGGTCAAAAGGCGCATGATGGGCGGCTGGATCACGGGCACCAGGGCCATGTACGAGTACGCGGCGATGGCGATTGCCCCCAGCAGGTGCGGTGCGAGCTTGGCCGAGAGGAAGATGGCCGTGGGCCCGTCCGCCCCGCCGATGATGCCGATGGACCCGGCCTCCGCCGGGGTGAAGCCGAGGTACAGCGCGCCCAGCAGCGTGAGGAAGATGCCCACCTGGGCCGCAGCGCCCAGCAGCACGAGGCGCGGGTTGGAGAGCATGGCCGAGAAGTCCGTCATGGCCCCGATGCCCAGGAAGATGAGCGGCGGGAAGACCCCGCTGGTGACGCCGAAATAGAGGTACGAGAGCACGGAGCCGTCGTCGTACACGGAGAGCGGCATGCCCGGCACGGGGGGGATGTTGCCCACCACGCAGCCGAAGCCGATGGGCAGGAGCAGCAGGGGCTCGTAATGCTTGAGGATGGCCAGGGCGATGAACGTGAGCCCGATGGCGATCATCACGAGGTTGCCCAGGGTCATCTGGGCGAAGGCCGTGGTGGCGAGGTAGCTCTGGGCGATGTCCATGGGCTAGCCCCTGCCCCCGAAGGCTTCGGGATGGCGCGCGGCTATGGCTGCCAGGGCGGCGGCCAGGGCGGCCTGCTCGTCTGCGGAGAGGCTGCCCCCCGCCGGGGCCACGGTGACGCGGGCGTGCTCGGCGGGCAGGCCCCGGGGGAAGCGCGCCTCCAGCCGGGCCAGCGCGCGCGGCAGCAGGGCGATGAACCCGCTCACCAGGGCCAGCGCCGTGAAGACCACGAGCATGCCCGTGAGCGCCAGGGCCAGGCCGTCCGCCCGGGTGACGTTCTCCCACCCCGCACCCTGGAACAGGGCCACCTGGAGGCTCGCGGCGAGGCTCATGATGGTGCCCCCGAGGGTGCTTGCGAGCGAGCCTCCACCCGGGCGAGCACCAGGCCCTCGGCCACCTGGTCGCCCAGGTTGACGCCCAGCCCGGCCAGCACGCCCGAGGCCGGGCTCTGGACCTCCACCTCCATCTTCATGGCCTCGATGACCAGCACGGGCTCCTTCTCGGCAACGGGTTCGCCGTTCTTCTTCAGGATGCGCACCACCGCGCCGGGCATGGGCGCGCGGATCTCGGCCAGCAGGTTCACGTCGGCCAGAGGGTTCACGTCGGCGGGCCTGGCCGCAGGCGCGGCTCCTGGGTTGGCTCCCGGGGCGGCTTCGGGCATGGTGCGCGAGGTCTTCGGCGCATCCGAAGCGGCGTCCCCGCCCCGGGTGGGCCCGGGGCGCACGGCCACGTCGAAGGTCCGGCCGTCCACGGTGGCCCGGCCGTCCTTGAGGGTCACCTCCATCTCGCGCCCGCCCACGGAGACGAGGTAGCGGCCAAAGGCGGGGGGCTCCTGGGTCGGGCTCTGGCCCGCCTGCGCGCCCCCCTGGGCCATGTCCGAGGCGTAGCGGATGCCCAGCTTGGCCTCGCCCTTCAGGTAGGCCACGCCCTTGTCCTTGCAGGTGGCGGCGATGAAGAGGTTTTCGTCCGTCTCGGGCAGGTTGGCCGCCTGGAGCAGCCTGCGCGCCGGGCCCAACCCCTTGGCCGGGTCCGCGTCGTTGAGCTCCAGGGGGGTCTTTTCCGTGGGCGGCAGGCCGAGCTGCCGGGAGGCCAGGGCCACCACCTCCGGGTCCGGCTCCACGGGTGTCTTGCCGAAATAGCCCAGGACCATCTTGCCGAAACCCTCGGCGACGGAGGCCCAGGGCCCGCGCATGACGTTGTTGAACGCCTGCTGGAAATAGAACTGCGAGACCGGGGTCACGGAGGTGCCGAAGCCGCCCTTTTTCACCACCTCGCCCATGGCCGCGATGATCTCGGGATATTTGTGCAGGATGTGGTTGTCGCGCAGCATCTGGGTGTTGGCCGTGAGCGCGCCGCCCGGCATGGGCGACCACGGCAGGGTGGGCTCCACGGCCTTGGCCTCGGGCGGCAGGAAGTAGTCCTTCATGCAGTCCTTGAACACGGCCTCGGCCTCGATGACCTTGTCGATGTCCACGCCGAGGTCGAAGCCCGTGCCGCGCAGCGCGTGCCACATGGTCACCACGTCGGGCTGGCAGGTGCCGCCCGAGAGCGGGGCCAGGGAGAGGTCGATGGCGTCGGCCCCGGCGTCCAGCGCGGCCAGGTAGCAGGCCACGGAGATGCCCGCCGTCTCGTGGGTGTGGAAGTCCACGAGCACCTCGGGCGGGAGCATCTTCCTGGCCCGGCGGATGACCTCGTGGACCTTGCGCGGGGTGGAGGTGCCGGAGGCGTCCTTGAAGCACACGGAGTCGAAGGGAATCTCCGCGTCGAGGATGCGCCGCAGCGTCATCTCGTAGAAGTCGGGGTCGTGCGCGCCCGTGGAGCCCGGGGGCAGCTCCATCATGGAGACGCTGATCTGGTGCTTGAGCCCCGCCTCCTTGATGCAGCGGCCGGAGAAGTCGAGGTTGTGGACGTCGTTCAGGGCGTCGAAGTTGCGGATGGTGGTGATGCCGTGCCTGGCGAAGAGCCGGGCGTGCAGCCGGATGACGTCCGAGGACTGCGACTCCAGCCCCACCACGTTGACGCCCCGGGCCAGGGTCTGGAGGTCCGCCTCGGGCCCGGCGGCCTCGCGGAAGGCGTCCATCATCTCGAAGGCGTCTTCGTTGCAGTAGAAATAGAGCGCCTGGAAGCGCGCGCCGCCCCCGGCCTCGAACCAGCGGATGCCCGCCTCGCGCGCGGCCTCCACGGCGGGCAGGAAGTCGCGCGTGGCCACGCGCGCGCCGTACACGGACTGGAATCCGTCACGAAAGGCCGTGACCATGAACCGGACCAGCTTCTTCGCCAAGCGTTCCTCGTGGGCGTGGGGCGGGGCGAGTCCGCCCGCCAATTGACCCAGACCACCCCGGGCCAGGGGCCGGCGAATTAGCCGAAGAAGAC
>JBFWJM010000340.1:0-3509 GCA_050253205.1 Desulfovibrionaceae bacterium | reverse complement strand
CATGGCCGGCTACAACTTCCGCCTGCCAACCTGAACGCCGCCCTGGGCTGCGCCCAGATGGAGCTTCTGCCCGAGTTTCTGGCCCGCAAGCGCGCCCTGGCCGCAGCCTACGCCAAGGCGTTCAAGCGGGTTTCCGGGTTGCGCTTCTACTCGGAGCCCAAGGGTGCCACGGGCAACTACTGGTTGAACGCCGTCCTGCTCGACGAGCCGGACCCGACGCTTCGCGACCAGGTGCTCGAAAAGACCAACGCCGCCGGGTACATGACCCGCCCGGCCTGGACCCTCATGAACCGCCTGCCCATGTACGCCAGCTGCCCGAGCGCCGACCTCTCGGGCGCGACGAACCTGGCCGGGCGCGTCGTCAACATCCCCAGCGGACCGAGGATTCGTGTCCAGGCGTAAGATCTGCGTGGTCACCGGGGCCAGGAGCGAGTACGGCCTGCTGGCCCCGGTCATGGCCGCCATTCTGGACTCGGCCGACTTCACGCTCCAGGTGGCGGCCACGGGCGCGCACCTTTCCCCGGAGTTCGGGCGCACCGTGGACGTGCTGGTCGCCGACGGCTTCGTCCCGGACGAGCGGGTGGAGATGCTCTTGTCGAGCGACACGGCCCTGGGCATGGCCACGTCGCTTGGCCTTGGGGTCATGGGGTTGGCCGGGGCCTTCGAGCGCCTGGCGCCGGACCTGGTCTTTCTGCTCGGCGACCGCTACGAGACCCTGGCCGCCGGCCTGGCCGCCGCCACCCTGGGCCTGCCCCTGGCCCACTGCGCCGGCGGAGACCTGACGCTTGGCGCGGTGGACGACGTCTACCGCCACTGCCTGACCAAGATGGCCCACGCGCACTTTCCCACCAACGCCGACGCGGCGGCGCGCATCCGCCAGATGGGCGAGGACCCGGCCCGCATCCACCTCGTGGGCAGCCCGGGCCTGGACGCCCTGCGCACCACGCCCAGACTCTCGCGCGACGAGCTCGCCCGAGAGCTGGACTTCGCCTGGCGCGAAAAGAACCTGCTGGTGACCTTTCACCCGGAAACCCTGGAGCGGCGTCCCTCGACCGAACTCTTCGCCGAGTTGCTGGCCGCCCTGGAAGCCCTGGGGCCGGACCTGGGCCTGATCTTCACCCTGCCCGGAGCCGACGCCCAGGGCCGGGCCCTCATCGCCATGACGGAAGACTTCTGCGCCTCGCGGCCCCAGGCCAAGGCCTACACCTCCCTGGGGCAGAAGCGCTACCTGAGCGCGGCCGCCCTGGTGGACGCCGTAGTGGGCAACTCGTCCAGCGGGCTCTACGAGGTCCCGTCCCTGGGCACGGCCACGGTGAACATCGGCGACAGGCAAAAGGGCCGGCCCCAGGCCGCCTCGGTGGTGAGCTGCCCCCACGAGCGCGGGGCCATTCTCGAGGCCGTGCGCCGGGCCATGGCGCTCGACTGCTCCGGGGTGGTCAACCCCTACGGCGACGGCCGGAGCGCGGCCCGTATCGTGGCCGCGCTGGAGGCCATACCCGACTTCAAGGCCCTGTCGCCCAAGACCTTTCACCCCCTGGAGGGCGCATGAGCCGCGTGTTCGTCATCGCCGAAGCCGGCGTGAACCACAACGGCGACCTGGAGATGGCCAGACGGCTGGTTCGCCAGGCGGCCAGGGCCGGGGCGGACGCGGTGAAGTTTCAGACCTTCAAGGCCCAGGCCATCGCCTCGGCGAGCGCGGCCAAGGCCGACTACCAGCTGCGCACCACCGACGCCGGCCAGAGCCAGCTCGACATGCTGCGCGCCCTGGAGCTCTCCGCCGAGGCCCATCGCGAGCTCATGGCCCTGTGCCGCGAGCTGGGACTGGAATTTCTCTCCACCCCCTTCGACCTGGAAAGCCTGGACCTGCTCGTGTCGCTTGGCGTATCGCGCCTGAAGCTGCCCTCGGGCGAGCTGACCAACGCCCCGCTGCTGCTGGCCGCGGCCCGGTCCGGGTTGCCGCTTCTGGTCTCCACGGGCATGGCCCGCCTGGGCGAGGTGGAAGACGCCCTGGGCGTGCTGGCCTTCGGCATGCTGGGCCGCAAGGACCCGCCCGGCCTGGCCGCCTTTCGCGCGGCCTACGCCGACCCCCTGGCCCAGGCGGTCCTGGCCGCGCGGGTCACGCTCTTGCACTGCACCACCGAGTACCCCGCGCCCTTCGAGGACGTGAACCTGGCGGTCCTGGCCACCATGCGCCAGGCATTCGGACTGGCTTGCGGCTACTCGGACCACACCGAGGGGCTGGCCGTGTCCCTGGCGGCCGTGGCCCTGGGCGCTTGCGTGCTGGAGAAACACTTCACCCTGGACCGCGACCTGCCGGGGCCGGACCACAAGGCTTCCATCGAACCCGAAGAGCTTGTCGACCTCGTACGCCAGGTCCGCCAGGTGGAGGCCGCCCTGGGGAGCGCGCCCAAGCGCCCGGCCCCTTCCGAGGCGGCCAACGCCCTGGTGGCCCGCAAGAGCCTGGTGGCCGCAAGGCCGGTCGCGCCCGGAGAGGCCTTCACGCCGGAAAACCTGGCGGTGAAGCGTCCGGGTTCGGGAATTTCTCCCATGGAATATTTCGACCGGCTGGGACGTACGGCCCAACGGGCCTACGAAGCCGACGAGCTCATCGAGCCATGAACGCGCCCGTCGTCGTCATCGGCTCGGGCGGACACGCCAAAGTGCTCGTGGACGCCTTGCGGCTGGCCGGGAAAACGATTATCGGCTTGACCGACGCCGATCCCGGCCGCAAGGGCTCCCTGGTGCTGGGTTATCCGGTGCTGGGAGGCGACGAGGCCCTTGCCGCGTACGGCCCGGACGATATACTCCTGGTCAACGGCGTGGGCGGAGCGCGGTCCATGGCCGCGCGGCGGGCCGTGTACGAGCGGCTGCGCGCGCGCGGATTCCGGTTCGCCCCGGTGGTGCACCCGGCGGCCTGGGTGTCCGGGGACGCGACCCTGGCCCAGGGCGCGCAGGTCATGGCCGGGGCGGTGATACAGCCCGGCGCGCGGGTGGAGGAAAACGCCATCGTCAACACCCGGGCCAGCGTGGACCACGATTGCCGCGTGGGCGCGCACAGCCAGGTCGCTCCCGGAGCGGTGCTGTGCGGCGCGGTGGAGGTGGGACCGGGCTCCCTGGTGGGGGCCGGGGCCACGGTCAGGCAGAACGTGCGCATCGGTCGCGGCTGCGTGATCGGCGCGGGCGCGGCGGTGACCAGCGACGTGGCGGACGAACAAACGGTATGGGGGGTTCCGGCCAGACCGGTCAGACTATGAAACACTGGAAAAAGGCCCTGATTCCCCAGGGAGCGTCCATTCTCGAAGCCATGCGGGTCCTCAAGGAAGGGTCGTTGCGCATCGGCCTGGTGGAGGACGACGAGGGACGGCTTCTGGGCACCGTCACCGACGGCGACGTGCGCGACGCCATCCTGCGCGGGGTCTCCCTGGACGATACGGCCCGGTCGATCATGTGCTCCACCCCGGTGGTGGCCAGGCCCGATGACACCCCCGAGACCCTGCTGGCCCTCATGC
>JBFWJM010000339.1:0-3516 GCA_050253205.1 Desulfovibrionaceae bacterium | reverse complement strand
CCGGGGCCTCGGGATCGGTGAGGCTCAGCCTGGCCGTCAGGGGCAGGATGCGGGCGAAGCGGGGGTCCGCCACACGTTCGCCCTCCACGCTGGGCGGCGGCAGCAGTTCCTCCACGCGCCCGGCGTAGACCGCCCCGGCGTCGGCGTCCACCGTGACCTCCGCGCCCTCGGGCAGGGACTGGAAGCCCCCGGGACCGACGAGCACGGGGATGCCGTTCTCCCGGGCCACGGAGGCCAGATGGCTGGCCCGCGACCCGGTTTCGGCGACCACGGCGGCCAAACGCCCGGCGAACTGGGCCAGGATCGGCGGCAGGGTGGAGGTCACGGCCACGGCTCCGGGCGGGAAGGAGGTCAGCTCGCCCACGGTCCGCAAATGCCGGACCGTTCCGGCGGCCACGCCGCCGGAGGCGCGGATCAGGCCGGAGGCGAGGACTTCCGCCCGGGGGACGGATCGCGCTTCATGGCGCGGGGCATCCATGTGGAACTGGCGGGACTGGAGGATGAACAGGCGGTCCTCGGCGTCCACGGCCCACTCCACGTCCTGGGGCCGTCCGAAAAGGGTCTCCAGCTTGAGCCCCGCCTCGCGCAGGTCCGCCAGCGAGGCCTCGGAAAGCGGCACCGGTCCGGGGCCGCTGCATGCCTCGAGTATTTTCGGGCGGCCGCGGCGCGAGAGCAGGAGGCGGCGCGGCGTGCGGCTGCCGTCCACAAGGCTTTCGCCCAGGCCCGAGACGGCGAACAGGGACATGGCCTCGGGTTCGCCCGAGAGCGGGCACCCTTCGGGGTCCAGGGTGTAGAGCACGCCTGCGGCCTTGGGCTCGATCATGGGCAGGATCAGGACCGACATGGCCGTCTCCGTGTCCGAAAGCCCGTGGGAGATGCGGTAGACCAGGGCCCGGGAGCAGTATTTTCCGGCCAGAACCCGTTTGTAGGACTCGACCGCGTCGTCGGGCCGCACGTGCAGTTCGCTGGCGTACTGCCCGGCGAAAGACAGTTCCGAGTCCTCGGCCAGGGCGCTGCTGCGCACCGCCAGCAGGCGGCCGCCCCGGGACAGTTCGTCGGCCGCGGCCTGAATTTGGGCGGCGAGCCCCTGGGGCACCTCCGCCCCAAGGATGACCTCCATGAGTTCGCCCGCCAGACGCGGCACGTCCTCCGGGCGGGAAAGCACTATCTGGCGCAGTCTGCGGTCCAGAGGGCGGCGCAGTCCGGCGGCCTCGATGAAGTAGTGAAAGGCGTTGGCGTTGACCACGTAGCCCGGGGGCACCGCGAGATCCGTCTCCACGGCGACTCGGCCCAGGTTGGCGGCCTTGCCGCCCGCAAGCTCCTGGCGTCCGGCGGCCTCGGTGAGCGAAAGCAGATACGGCGGAGCGATGTCCCCGCCGGGCCGGTCCAAGGCCATGCGCAGATAGAAGTCGATCTTCTTGAAGTGCTCGGGCAGGCCCATGTAACGCGTGGGGCTCATGGTCATGAGGTTGCCCACCAGGCGCTCCACCGCCGCCGAGAGCCGTTCGCAGAGCCAGACCACCCGGGCCTGATCGGCCTTGTCCTGGCCGTAGGCCAGCTCCTCCAGGTCCGCGATGAGCGAGAGGCAGATGTCGTCGGAGCGCAGGAGATCCTTGAAGGCGTTGTACTTGGCCCGCAGCAGCGAACCCGGGGCGAAGACCTGGTAGGTCCAGTGCCGGAAGAGCTGGGTGATGAACGACATGGCCGCCGCCGCTACCCGGCCAGCACTTCGGCCACCTTGGCCTCCAACTCG
Organism: Desulfovibrionaceae bacterium; assembly: GCA_050253205.1. Classification (GTDB taxonomy): domain Bacteria; phylum Desulfobacterota; class Desulfovibrionia; order Desulfovibrionales; family Desulfovibrionaceae; genus JAHJKV01. The sequence continues at coordinate 1,763 of JBFWJM010000339.1, read as the reverse complement.
CCCTTGTCTATGGGCTTGACGCAGTACTCGCTGGCCCCCAGGCGCAGGGCCTCACGGGCCGTCTCCAGCGTGGGATAGCCGGTGAGCATGATGGCCTTGGTGTCGGGGGACAGCTTCCTGATCTCCTCCAACACCTCCACCCCAGTCATCTTTTTCAGCTTCATGTCCAGGATGGCCAGATCCGGCTTGTTCTTGCGCACGAAGGTCAGGGCGTCCTCCTCTTCGGTGAAGGCCGTGACCTTGTGGCCTCCACGCTCCAAGATGCGCTTGACCAGGACGCCCGCGTCCGAAATATCGTCCACCACGATGATGTCGGCCATGACTCACTCCTCTTTTGCGCCATCTCCGGGGGCCGGTGTGTCTTCATCGTCCCGTTCCCCGTGGTCCAACGGCAGATGCACCGCGAACACCGATCCCGCGCCATGCTCCCCGGCCGCCTCTCCCCGAGGCAATCCGAAGTCCGTCGGCACCGGGCTCTGGGCCGAGATGTCCCCTCCGTGTTCCTTGACGATTCCGAAGGATACCGCCAGCCCCAGGCCCGTGCCCTTGCCCACGGGCTTGGTGCTGAAGAACGGATCGAAAATGCGGCCCAAATCGGCCGGTTCGATGCCCGACCCGGTATCCGCGACCCAGACTGTCACCTTTTGGGCCCCGGTGTCCAGTCTGGTCCTGACGAAAACCATACCCCCGCCGGGCATGGCGTCACGGGCGTTGGTCAAGAGATTCATCCAGACCTGGCGGAGCTTGTCCGGGTCGCCGTAAAGCACCGGCATGCGCTCGTCCAGGTCGGTGACGATGCGCACCTTGTCCAGTTCGAAGGAATGGCGCACCAGGGTCACGGTTTCCATGACCGAGTTGTTCAGGCACATGTCGCGCCTGGCGCTGCGGGCCTGGCGTGAGAACCCCAGCAGGTCGGCCACGATCTTGCGGCAGACCTTGGCCTGGCGCTCGATGGTGCCGAGATCCTCGCGCACTTGGCCCTCGGGAACGTCCTCCTGAAGAAGCTGGGCGTAGCCCAGAATGATCCCCAAGGGGGTGTTGATTTCATGGGCCACGCCGCCGGCCAGCTTGCCCAGGGACTCCATCTTTTGGGCCTGGATGAGCTGGTCCTGGTAATCCTTGATCTGGGTCACGTCGCGGGCCGTGCGCAGAACGCCCACGATGCGGTCGTCGCGGTCGAAGACCGGCACCTGCACGGTATGGAACCAGCGTTCGCCGTGCCCGGCCTCGCGGCGGGTCTCGGTCTGAAAGCGTTCGCCGGTGAGCAGCACGCGACGGTTGGCCTCGGTGCGCGCGGCCGCCAACTCGGCCGGGAAGATATCCGCGTCGGTCTTGCCCACCACCTCGTCCACCTCGCGCGAAACCGAGGCCGCGAAGGCCCGGTTGCAGGCCTGGTAGACGAGGTGCTCGTCCAGCAGGCTGACCAGGTCCGGGGTCACGTCCAGGATGGTGCGCATGATCTGCTGCTGGCGGGTGAGAACCTTCTCGGCCTCGCGCAGCTCCGCGATGTGGGTCTTGAGCGTCATGGCCATGGCGTCGAAGGTTTCGGTCAAATCCTGGATCTCGTCGCCCGCATTGGCCAAGTACACCGGGCACTCCCGACAGGACTCCAGCTTCTGGGGGAAGGGCCCGCCGTCGCACTCCAGACAGAGGGTTCCGGCCACGTACCAGCAGCGCCGCCGCTTGTCCCCGTAGGCCGGGCAATCCTTGCGGTCGCAGTCCATGATGTCCCAACAGTTGCGGGCCAGTTCCCCGCCCGCCTG
>JBFWJM010000338.1:0-3585 GCA_050253205.1 Desulfovibrionaceae bacterium | reverse complement strand
CCGGCCTGGCCATGCAGGCCCTGACCACCAAGGAACCGGACGACGACCAGATCGAAGTCGCCATCGCCGCGCTCAAGTGCGCCGTGGGCGAGGAGGGGTGCTGAATGATCGAGAAACTGGAAGGCCTGGAGACGCGCTACGAGGAGCTGGAGCGGGAGCTCGCCGATCCGGACATCTTTTCCGACCAGGAGCGCTACAAGAAGGTCTCCAAGCGCCACGCGGACCTCGGCCAGATCGTGGGGGTGTTCCGTGAATACCGCAAGCTTTCCACCGAGCTGGACGACAACCGCGAGCTGCTTGACGACGGCGACGCGGACATCCGCGAAATGGCCGAGATGGAGATCGAATCCATCGAGGAGAAGCTCCCCCTCCTGGAGGAGCGGCTCAAGGTGCTGCTCCTGCCCAAGGACCCCCTCGACGGCAAGAACATCATCGTGGAAATCCGCGCCGGAACCGGGGGCGACGAGGCCGCGCTCTTCGCCTCGGACCTCTTTCGCATGTACACCCGCTTCGCCGAGATCAACCGCTGGAAGGTGGAGCTCATGAGCCAGCACGAGACGGGCTCCGGCGGGCTCAAGGAAGTCATCGCCGCCATCTCCGGCGAGATGGTCTACTCGCGGCTCAAGTACGAGTCCGGTACGCACCGCGTGCAGCGTGTGCCCGCCACCGAATCCCAGGGGCGCATCCACACCTCCGCCGTCACCGTGGCCGTGCTGCCCGAGGCCGAGGAGGTGGACGTGGACATCCGGCCGGAAGACCTGCGCGTGGACGTGTTCCGCTCCTCCGGGCCCGGGGGCCAGTCCGTCAACACCACGGACTCCGCCATCCGCATCACCCACCTGCCCACGGGGCTCGTGGTCATCTGCCAGGACGAGAAGAGCCAGCACAAGAACAAGGCCAAGGCCCTCAAGGTGCTGCGCTCGCGCCTGCTGCAGCAGGAGCAGGACAAGGCCAAGGCCGAGCAGGACGAGAGCCGCCGGGCGCAGGTGGGCAGCGGGGACCGCTCCGAGCGCATCCGCACCTACAACTTCCCCCAGGGCCGCCTCACGGACCACCGCATCAACCTGACCCTCTACAAGCTCGACCAGGTCATGGAAGGTGACCTGGCGGACGTGGTGGACGCTCTCACCGCGCACTATCAGGCCGAGGCCCTCAAGGCCCAGAACTGAGCAGGAGCACGGAGTGCCGAGGCTGCGCGACGCCCTGCTCACCGCCGCCGACCGCCTGGCCGCGGCCGGGGTGGACTCCCCACGCCTGAGCGCGGAGGTGCTCTTCGCCCGCGCCGTGGGCGGCAGTCGCGTGACCCTGCTCACGGACGCCGCGCGCATGCTCACCACGGCCGAGCTGGTGCGCGCCGAGCACTTCATCGCCCGGCGGGAGCGCGGCGAGCCCGTGGCCTACATCCTGGGCGAAAAGGAATTCTACGGGCTCGATTTTCGCGTCACGCCCGGCACGCTCATCCCCCGGCCCGAGACCGAGCAGCTCGTGGAGCTGGCCGAGGAGCGTTTCCCCCTTGATGCGCCGCTGCGTTTCCTTGATTTCGGCACGGGTTCCGGGGCCCTGGCCGTGGCCGTCGCCGTGCGCTTTCCCCGGGCCCGGGGCGTGGCCCTGGACCTCTCGTCGGGGGCGCTGGAGGTGGCCCGGTCCAATGCCCGCCGCCACGGCGTGGAGGAGAGGGTGCGCTTTGTGGAGGCGGACTTCACTGCCGAGCCGCCGCTCACCGGGGCGGACCTCGTGGTGGCCAATCCGCCCTACGTGAGCGAGGCGGAGTACGCCGGGCTGGATCGCGAGGTGGCGGCCTTCGAGCCGCGCTCGGCCCTGGTTTCAGCCGAGGAGGGGCTGGCCCACCTGCGCGGGCTGCTGCCCCGCGCGGCGCAGGCCCTGGCCCCGGGGGGGCTGTTGCTCGTGGAGATCGGCTGCGGGCAGGGCGCGGGCGCCCTCGATCTGCTTCGCTCGTGCGGCGGCTTCGAGGCGGGCGCCGTGCTGCCCGACCTCGCCGGGCTCGACCGTGTGCTCCGCGCCACACGGTGTGGTTGAAATCGAACACCCAACCCCTCGTGAAGTGTTGGAAAAACACGACGATTCGTATAATTGAGACAGCGGATCAACCGGGATTATATTCGATTAATCCAGCACAATTAACACGTTAGCCGTATCCGCAGTCGGTGGCACCTTTTTTGCTTAAGGAGTGCAACCGATTGCGGGAGAAAGCATGCTACAAACGACTATTCATAAGACCGTACGTTGCACCGGCACCGGTCTCCACAGCGGCAAGCAGGTGGAGATGACCCTCCGCCCCGCCGCGCAGGACACCGGGATTCTTTTTTCGCTGGGCAACGGCTCCGGGCGCACCTTCCTGAGCCCCAAACCCGAACTCGTGGTCGGCACCGGGCTGGCCACCACCCTGGGCACGGGCAAGGATCATATCTCCACCGTCGAACACCTGCTGGCCGCCGTGGCCGCGCTTGGCATCGACAACATCCACATCGAGGTGAACGGCACCGAGGTGCCGATCATGGACGGCTCCGCCGCCTCGTTCGTGTATCTGCTGAACCAGGCCGGCGTGCGCCGCCTGGGCAAGCCGCGCCGCGTGCTCGCCGTGAAGAAGGAACTCACCTTCGAGGCCGACGGCAAGTACATCAAGGCCATGCCCCACAACGGCTACCAGATCGACTACACCATCGAGTTCGCCCACCCGGTCATCGGCCGCCAGTCCATGGAACTCGACATCACCCCCGAAAATTTCGCCTCCAACGTGGCCAAGGCCCGGACTTTCGGCTTCCTCAAGGAAGTGGAATACCTCCACGCCAACGGCCTGGCCCTGGGCGGCAGCCTGGACAACGCCGTGGTCCTCGACGACTACGCCGTGCTCAACGCCGACGGCCTGCGCTTCGAGGACGAGTTCGTGCGCCACAAGCTGCTCGACTTCATCGGCGACATGGCCGTCATGGGCCTGCCCATGCTGGGCCGCTTCGAGGTCTTCGCCTCCGGCCACGAGATGAACAACAGCTTCCTGCGCCACCTTGCCCTGCACCGGGACGAGTATCTCGACGAGATCGTCCTGGGCGAGCCCGCCGAGACGGCCACCGAGGTCGGCATCGACTTCGACGCCGAGCCTGTCCCGGCCTGAGGCGCACCCCCGAGGAACACCAGAAGGCCCGCCCCCTGGCGGGTCTTTTTCTGTTGCCGTAATGAGAAAATGCAAGATTATACAAAAAAGAGCTTGACTTTCTTCCAAGCTCCGATCATTGTTCCACATCTGGTTGTGGATGCTGGCCTGTGCCTGGCAACAGCGACCCGGAAGGACTACTGAAGAGACAAGAATGATACAGGGAGTTGCGTACCGGATCGTACGTGGCTCCTTTGTCATATGCGGCACGCGGTGTGCCGCGGAACCGTTTTAATTCCTTTTCTGGAGAGATTTGAGAATGTCCAAGAACATCTATGTCGGCAATCTGCCCTGGTCAGCCACTGAAGACGAAGTTCGCGCCGCCTTCGAGGCCTTCGGTACGGTGAACTCCGTGAAACTGATTTCGGACCGGGAGACCGGTCGTCCGCGCGGCTTCGGCTTCGTGGAGATGGAAG
>JBFWJM010000337.1:0-3593 GCA_050253205.1 Desulfovibrionaceae bacterium | reverse complement strand
CCCATCGCCATGACCGGGCTGATGATCCCGGCGCTGCTCTCCCTCACCGGGGCCGTGCCCAAGCTGAACCAGGCGGCCACGGCCTTTGCCCAGCCCGTGGCCCTGCTGTGCCTGGCGGCGTTCATCTTCGCGGCGCTGATGATGGCCTCGGGCATCGACCGGCGCATCGCCGTGAACATCATGCGCTACGCCAAGATCAAACGCGTGGGCGGGGTCATCTGGACCATGTTCGGGTTCAACCTCGTGCTCTCGCTCATCCTGCCCGCGGCCAACGCCCGCGCCGCCACCATGCTGCCCGTGGTCAACGGCATCCTGAGCTTCTTCGGCGATACGGAGGAGGAGCGCCGCGCCAAGAAGGCCATCGTCATCCAGTCCATCGTCTACGGGGCCATGATCAGCGGCATCTGCATCCTCACCGCGCACGTGCCCAACCTCATCGTGGTGGGCCTGCTGAACAAGCAGCTCGGCATCTCCGTGTCCTACATCGACTGGTTCATCCTCCAGTTCCCCTACGTGGGCATGTTCGTGCTCACCAACTGGTGGGTCAACGCGCGGCTGCGCACCAACCGCATCGCCATCCCCGGCGGCACCGAGCGCATCCGCGAGCAGTGCAGGGAAATCCCGCCCATGACCTTCCAGGACTGGTTCATCCTGGCGGTGTTCGGCGTGGTTTCACTGCTCTGGATCACCCAGCGGACCCTGCACAACCTGCACACGGCCATGGCCATCCTCATCGGCATCATGATCATGTTCTCCCCCGGGCTGCTCAGCCTGCGCTGGAAGACGATCCAGGACAAGACCATCTGGGGCACCTGGGTGATGCTCTGCGGCGCGCTGTCCATGTCGAGCGTCATGGGCTCCTCGGGCCTGGCGGACTGGCTGGCCGCCGCCATCCACCCGCTGGTCTTCGGGCACTCCTGGTGGATGATGCTCCTGCTCATCCTGGCCGGGACGCAGGCCATCCGCATCGGCATGCTCTCGAACATCGCTGCCATCACGGTGCTCGCGCCCATCCTGCTGGCCCTGGCGCCCAAGCTCGGGCTCAACGCCCCGGCCTTCACCATGCTCGTGGCCAACGCCGACACCTACGCCTACCTCATGCCCACGCAGCTCACCGCCGCCGTTATCGCTTACGGCACCAACACCTTCACCATGCGCGAATACTTCAGCCTCGGCTGGGTCTCCGTGCTCATCGCCATCGCCTACACCATCGTCGTCATGACGCCGTGGTACGCCTTCCTCGGCCTGCCCGTATGGGACCCCACGGCCCCCTGGCCGTTCTAGGGGAGCCGACGCCATCCCCCATCCTCGCCCCGGTCCGCTTGCGCGGGCCGGGGTCTCTCGTCTGCGGGGGGTTGTGCGGCGGGCCCGTCCCTGGCAAGATCGACGTCTGGAAAAGCGCGGCGGCCTTGGCGCAGCAGGAGCGCCGCGCCTTTGACGTTGACATTTTTCGCGGCGGGCCCTACATCCCGCCCCGGCCTTTCCGACAGGCCGCCAGCACCAATTCCGGCCCGGGCCGGAAAGCCTCCGGGGGCGGACCTCCGGGGAGGGGGAGAGCATTGAGCCATGCACTCGCGAGGTGGACCGCCGAGCGGTCCGCCGAACTCTACGGCGTGCGCGAATGGGGCGCGGGGTATTTCAGCGTCTCGGAGCAGGGGGAGCTGCTCGTCACGGCGGAGCCCGGCAACTTCGAGCGCGCCCTGAGCATCCCGGAGATCGTCTCCGGCGTCCAGGAGCGCGGGCTCGACCTGCCCGTGCTTCTGCGCATCGAGAACATCCTCGACACGCAGATCACCCTGCTCAACGAAACCTTTCTCAAGGCCATGGATTCCCTGGGCTTCCATGGGTCCTACCTGGGGGCCTACCCCATCAAGGTGAACCAGCAGCAGCAGGTGGTGGAGGCCGTCACCCGGCACGGCAAGAAGTATCACCACGGCCTGGAGGCGGGCAGCAAGGCCGAGCTCATCGCGGCCATGGGCATGCTGCGGGACACCGAGGCCGTGCTCGTGTGCAACGGCTACAAGGACGAGGAGTTCATCGACCTCGGCCTGCACGCCACCCAGCTCGGATTCCAGTGCATCCTCGTGGTGGAGATGCCCGGCGAGCTGCCGCTGATCATCGAGCGCTCCAAGGCCATGGGCGTGGACCCGATGCTCGGCGTGCGCGTGAAGCTCTCCTCCCAGGCCGGGGGCCTCTGGGCCGAGTCCGGCGGCGACCGCTCCATCTTCGGGCTCGACGCCGCGCAGATCATCGACGTCATCGACCTGCTCAAGGAAGCGGGCATGCTCCACTGCCTCGCCCTGCTGCACTACCATCTCGGCTCGCAGATTCCGAACATCCGCGAGATACGCACCGCCGTGGCCGAGGCCACGCGCGTCTACGCCGGGCTCGTCTCCGAGGGGGCGGGCATGCGCTACCTCGACCTCGGCGGCGGCCTGGCCGTGGACTACGACGGCACCCAGACCAATTTCATGTCCAGCCGCAACTACACCCTGGAGGAGTACTGCGTGGACGTGGTGGAGGGGGTCATGACCGTGCTCGACGAGCAGTCCATCCCCCATCCGACCATCATCACCGAGTCCGGCCGGGCCTTGGTGGCGTACTATTCCATGCTGCTCTTCCATGTGCTCGACTCGGCGCGCTTCGAGCCCGAGAAGCTCCCCGAGAAGCTGCCCGAGGGCACCAGCGTGCACATCCAGCACCTCTTCGCCGCGCTCAACGACCTCAACCTGCGCAACATCCAGGAGAGCTTCAACGACGCGCTCTACTACCGCGACGAGGTGCGCCAGGCGTTCAACCAGGGCAAGATCAGCTTCCGGGAGCGGGCGTTCGGCGACAACGTGTTCTGGGAAACCGTCCGGCGCATCGCCCAGCTCTCCAAGGATCTGCCCTCCCTGCCCCACGCCCTGGAGGGCATCGGCCAGGCGCTCTCGGACATCTACTACTGCAACTTCAGCGTGTTCCAGTCCTTGCCGGACGCCTGGGCCATCGGCCAGCTCTTCCCGCTGATGCCCGTGCACCGGCTGAACGAGCGGCCCACCCGCGAGGGCATCCTGGCGGACATCACCTGCGACTGCGACGGCAAGATCGACCGCTTCATCGACAGCCAGGGCGTCAAGCGGACCATGCCCCTGCACGAGCTCATGCCCGACGACCAGTACGTGCTCGGCGCGTTCCTGGTGGGGGCGTACCAGGAAACCCTGGGCGACCTGCACAACCTGCTGGGCGATACCAACGTGGTGACCATCCGCATCCGCGAGGACGGGGGCTTCGACTTCATCGGCGAGCTGGAGGGCGATTCCGTGGAGGACATCCTCTCCTACGTGGAGTACGACACCAAGTACCTGCTGGCGCGCTTCCGCGAGACCGCAGAGCGGGCCGTGCGCGAGGGGCGCATCACCGCCGTGCAGCGCCGCGAGATCGTCCAGGCGTACAAGACCGGGCTCCAGGGCTACACCTATTACGACAGCTGACGGCCCCCTTTCCCCCTCTTGCTCTGTGTCGAAAAGGGGAGGGCGGGCCAGCGAGAAGGAGGCGACCATGTCCAGGGTTCTGATCATCGGCGCGGGCGGCGTCGGCAGCGTGGCCGTTCA
>JBFWJM010000336.1:0-3601 GCA_050253205.1 Desulfovibrionaceae bacterium | reverse complement strand
CGGCCTTGGCCTCCTCCATGCGGTCGAACTGGGCGTAAATCTCCGAGGCCTTGTGCAGGAAGAGGGTGTAGCTCTCCATCTCGCCCCGGCCCTTGTACGCCTCGGCCAACCCCTTGTACGCCTCGGCGAAGAGGTCGTTGATCTTCACGGCCTTCTTGAAGGCGATGATGGCCTTGCCGTAGAATTCGCGCAGCAGGTAGTCGCAGCCCAGGTCGTAGTATTTCTGGGCCTCGTCCTGGATGGAGAGGATTTCCTCGAAGGCCTCGATGGCCTCGTCGAAGTGCCCCCGGCCCACCAGTTCCTTGGCTTCGGCCAGCTGGAGCTCCTCGATCTCGGGGTAGTTGTGCAGCTCCCTGGTGGAGACGAGGTAGCGCTCCAGGGTTTCCTGCGCATAGGGCCGGAGCACGTAGCCCACGCATCCAGCGGCGATGGCGTCGAGCACGTGCTGCTTGCGGTTTTCCAGGGTCACCATGATCATCGGGAGCATCTTCAGGCTCATGTTGCGCTTGATGATCTGCACGAAGCGCACGCCCTCCATGTCCTTGAGCTCCGAGTCGCAGAGCACGAGGTCCACGGGGTGTTCGTTCATGTAGTCCACGGCCTCGGCGCCGGAGGGGATGATGGTCACGGTGTCGGGGGCGAAGGCGGAGATGGAGGCCTGGTCGCGGCGGGCGTGCACCTCCGTTCCGGACACGATGAGCACGTGCCGGAACATCTGGAAAGCCTTGCTGTTGCGTTTGAGTGCCATGGTGCCCTGCCGGAACTCGAAGCGGTTGCCGGCCTGTGCGCAAGCGCGCCGCCCGGTGCCCTTGGTCTATACGCTATCCGTCCGCGCGGCAAGGGGATGCTCGCGGCAAGCGCAGGGGTTGGCAAGGCGGGCCGGGGGAGGATGCCTACAGTCGTGCGGCGAGGTCCTTGCGGATGCGCCCGCGCACACGGTCGAGCTCCGGGGTCCGGGGCAGGGTGCGCATGACGGCCTCCACGTGGCCGCGCTCGTGGAGCAGGCGCATGCTGGCTCGGAAGTTGATGTCGTAGATCCAGCTGAGCACCAGGAGCTTGAAATCGTTGTGCCAGCGCATCTCTGCGTACGGGGCGATGCGCCCTGCCTCGATGTGCCCCAGCATGGACGGGGTGTAGTTGTCCGGGTGCGGGGTGATGCCCAGGGTCACGACCTTGTTGGGCGGGCGGGAGCCGTCCAGGTGCGCGAGCATGACGGGAAAGATGTCGAGCTTGTCCGCGTCGCGCACGGCGCGGGCCGTGCGGTCGAGCAGGGGGGGCAGGTTCGGGGGAAGGGAGCGGCGGTTGTGCAGGGCCACTGCCCCGAGCACGAGCCCGCGCCTGCGGCGGGTGAGCCCCTTGAGCAGGTTCTCCCGCACCAGGGCGCGCACGCCCAGCCTGGCGTGGTTGGCCGAGGCCGCGTCGTTGAACACGCCCCAGCCCCGATACTGCGGGAAGCGGCCCGTATCATGAAACAGGCCGCCCACCCGGGCGAGGTAGGCCTCCTCCGGGGAGAAGCGTTCCTCTTCGGCGATGCGCGCCGCCAGCTCGAACACGCGCATGGTGTGGTCGATCTTGAGCTGGACGTTGGGGCGGCCGTCGCCCGCCTCGTCCAGGAAGGGGGCGGTATAGGCCCGGAAGCGGGCCTGGAGCTCGGGGACGCCCGGGCCGAAGCCGCCCCCGCCGCCTTGGGCCGCGCTCATCGCGTCAGCCTCCGCTTCTCCATCCTATACATGGCCTCGTCGATCTCCCCGTCCTGGAAGCGGCGCTCCAGCTCCGCCAGCTCCTGGCGCGTCTCCTCCTCGGCCATGCGGTCGAGCTCGTGGTCGCGCCAGATGCCCCTGGGCCCGTAGAGCAGCCGCAGCAGCAGGAAGATGGCCCCGAGGATCAGGAGCATGAAGACGATGCGGCTGGCGGAGAAAAGCAGGCTCTCGTTCATGCCCACGGAAAAGGGCCAGAAATCGAACTCCCGGCCGAGATCCAGGGTGAGGAAGGAAGGGGCGCGGGAAAGGGCCGCCGCGCAGGCGTCGGGGTGGATCACTTTCGCTCCTTGGCTCGCGTCGGAGCATTCATACGTTCGCGCGCCGCGCATGGCAAGGGCGGCGGGCGCACTTTACAGGGCCGCGGCCATCCCGTATCGTGCCGCTTCGGATGTCCACAGCCCGGGATCGGATCATGAACACTGTGCACAAGCATTTCGCGGCCCCGCTGGCGGCATTGGCGCTCGCCGCCGTGCTGCTGGCGGCTCTGGTTTCGCCTTCCTTCGCCTTCGACAACCCCTTCGCGCCCGAGCCCGGGGAGCGGGGCTCCGTGGTCTCCATGGCCCAGGCCCAGACCCCCGCGAGCCTGCCCGAGCCACAGGGCTCCGGCCTGCGGGGCGTGCTGCCGCTGATCCTGGTGGTGGGCGTGTTCCTGCTGCTGCGCCGCGTACTGCGCAACATGGGCGGCGACCTCGACGAGCGCGATGAGCGTGATGGCCGTGATCGGCCCGGCGGCCAGGGCCATCCCTTCGACCATCCCCGGGACGAGCAGTCCGATGGCGGCAGCGGCGGCAGCGGCGGCAGGGAACATGATCGCACCCGCGAGGACTTCCCTGCGGACGACTTCGGCTCCGGTGGCGAAGAGCACATGAAGGACGCCTACGACAACGCCCGACGCATGTGGGACGCCATGACGGGGCAGCAGGGTGGCGGCCGGGAAGATCAGCGGGATAGTCGGCAAGAAGGCCAGCGGGATAGTCAGCGGGATCAGTGGAATGAGGATCGGCGTGAGCCGTCCTCCGATGCGCCTCCCCGCCTCGCCCCAGTGCAGGCCCTCTCCGCCGCTCCGAGCGGCACGGCCGAGGGCTTCGACGAGGAGGAATTCCTCGCCGGGGCGGTGCTCGCCTTCGCGAGGATCAACGAGGCGGTGGACCGTCTGGATACCCTGACCCTCCAGGATTTTGCCGCGCCCGAGATTGTCAACGCCGTGAAGGTCCGCATCAACGCGGACGAGGCGCGCGTGGAGTCCGAGGTGGACCGCGTGAGCGGCCGCGTGCTTGAGCATGCGGCCCCCGGGCCGGACACTCCCCTGGAAACCGTGACCGTGCACCTGGAGGGCCGCCGCCGCACCAAGGCGGGGACCACGCGCACCCTGCGCTCGGTGTGGCGGTTCGAACGAAACACCAACGACCCGGAACCGCGATGGATTCTCGCGTCCATGCGCCCGGTGGAGGCATGATTTGGCCAAGGCGTTCGATCTTGAACGGCCGCTGCCGGAACTCCTGGCGGCGGCCGAACGTGCGTTCGGCAAGGTAAGCTTCGAGCCCGTCCGGCTCGGGGAGACAACCCTCGAAATCCTTCAGATCGCGGACATGCCCGCGTATCTCGACAAGCTCGTGGACCGCGCGCGGCCCGGCGAGCCCGTGGATCTCCCCTTGTGGGCCAAGGTCTGGCCCTCGGCCTCCATCGTCTCCATGTTCGCCATGCGCATGGACTTCCCGGCGGGGGCGCGGGTGCTGGAGATCGGCGCGGGCACGGGCCTCACGGGCCTGGCCCTGGCCGGGCGCGGGCTCAGTGTGACGCTTACGGACATCGACCCCGGGGCGCTGCTCTTCTGCCGCATC
>JBFWJM010000335.1:0-3613 GCA_050253205.1 Desulfovibrionaceae bacterium | reverse complement strand
GACCTTCCTCGGCTCCCTGCGCGAGCTCCTCGGCGCGGGGACGCTCTTCGGCGCGCAGGTCACGGCGGACTGGTTCCAGCCCTTCGGCTTCATGGTCGAAGCGCCGGGCGCCTTCGTGGGCCTCGGGCTCGTGCTCGGTGGGATGAACGCCTTCACCAACTGGCAGCGCCGCAGGCAGGGCAAGCCCGCCATCGACGGCCCGACCCACGACTGCAAGACCTGCGGCATGTGCCAGGGTCTGGGGGGCAAGTAGATGGAATACTTCCTGCTCGTCATCTCGGCCATCTTCGTCAACAACATCGTCCTGGCGCAATACCTGGGCAACTGCCCGTTCATCGGCACGTCCAAGGAGACGGGCGTGGCCATCGGCATGGGCGGAGCGGTGGTTTTCGTGGCCACCCTGGCCACGGCCTTCACCTGGCTGATCCAGGAATACCTCCTCGACCCCTTCGGCCTGGGCTACCTCCAGACCATCGTCTTCATCCTGGTCATCGCGGCCCTGGTGCAGTTCGTGGAGATGTTCCTGAAGAAGATGCTCCCCCCGCTGTACGAGGCGCTGGGCATCTTCCTGGCGCTCATCACCACCAACTGCGCCATCCTCGGCATCGCCATCATCGTCCAGCGCGAGGAGTTCGGCTTCGTCAAGTCCGTGGTCTTCGCCATGGCCTCGGGGGTGGGCTTCGGCCTGGCCCTGGTGCTCCTCTCGGGCATCCGCGAGAAGCTCGACCTCGTGCGCGTGCCCCGCGCCCTGCGCGGCACGCCCATCGCGCTCATCATGGCCGGGCTCATGTCCCTGGCCTTCTTCGCCTTCAAGGGCATGATCTAGGAGGCCCCCCTTGATCTTCAGCTCCGTATTCCTGCTGCTCGGCATCGGCTTCACCGCCGCAGTGATCCTCGCCGCCGCGTCCAAGGTCTTCCACGTGGAGGAAAACCCGCTCATCTCCCAGGTCAACGACGTGCTCGCCGGGGCGCAGTGCGGCGGCTGCGGCTACCCCGGCTGCCTGCCTGCGGCCAAGGCCGTTGTGGCGGGCAAGGCGGGCGCGGACGTCTGCGTGGCGGGCGGGCAGGAGGTGGCCGAGGCCGTGGCGAGGGTCATGGGCCTGGCGCTGGTGGCCGTGGAGCCCAAGCTCTGCGAGGTGGACTGCACTGGCGGCCGCCGCGCGGAAAATCTTTTCCACTACGAGGGCGTGGCCGATTGCCGCGCCCAGCACCTGCTCGGCGGCGGGGCCAAGTTCTGCCCCGAGGGCTGCCTCGGCGAGGGCACCTGCGTGTCCGTCTGTCCGTTCGACGCCATCCACATGGGCCCCCACGGCTACCCCGTGGTGGACGCGCTGGCCTGCCGCGCATGCAACAAGTGCGTGGAGGCCTGCCCGCGCGGCGTGCTGGAGGTTGTCGGTGTTTCCGACCGCATCCAGCACCTCAACCAGACCACGGACTGCCTCGCCCCCTGCCGCCAGAAGTGCCCGGGGTCCATCAACATCCCCAAGTACATCGAGCACATCTCCCGGGGCGACTACGCCGGGGCGGTGCTGACCATCAAGGAGCGCATCCCGCTGCTGCTGGTCTGCGGGCGGGTCTGCCCGCGCCCCTGCGAGACAGAGTGCCGCAGGGGCCATGTGGACGAGCCCGTTGCCATCAACATGCTCAAGCGCTTCGTGGCCGACTGGGAAATGAACTCCGGCACCCGCCTGCCCATCCCCTGCTCGCCCGACACGGGCAACAAGGTGGCCGTCATCGGCGGCGGCCCGGCGGGCCTCTCCTGCGCGTATTTCCTGCGCCGCCTGGGGCACCACCCGACCATCTTCGAGTCCCTGCCCAAGCTCGGCGGCCAGCTGCGCTTCGGCATTCCCGAATACCGCCTGCCCAAGGAGGTGCTCGACTGGGAAATCCAGGGCATCCTCGACCTGGGCGTGGACGTGAAGACGGGCGTCAAGTTCGGCCGCGATTTCGACCTCAAGTCCTTGGGCAAGAAGGGCTTCAAGGCCGTGTTCCTCGGCTTCGGCGCGTGGGATAGCCGCGAGATGGGCATCGAGGGCGAAGACGCCCCCGGGGTCGTCAACGGCACGGAGATGCTCACCCGCGTGGGCCTCGGCGTGGGCACGGGCGTGGGCAAGCGGGTCGTGGTGGTCGGCGGGGGCAACACCGCCATCGACGCGGCGCGCACCTCTGTCCGGGGCGGCTCGCACGTGACCATGATGTACCGCCGCACCGAGGCCGAGATGCCCGCCCATGCGGAAGAGGTCCGCGACGCCCGCGAGGAGGGCGTGGAATTCCTCTTCCTCGCCGCGCCCACCCGCGTGGTCACGGGCGAGGACGGCCACGTCATCGGCCTGGAATACCTGACCATGGAACTGGGCGAGCCGGACGCCTCCGGACGCCGCCGCCCGCAGCCTGTGCCGGGCTCGGAGAAGGTCTTCGAGTGCGACACCATCATTCCGGCCATCGGCCAGGTCATCGACATGGAGTGCCTGTATGAGGAAGGCGGGGAATGCCCGATCCAGCATCCGAAATACCGCGCCATAGCCGCCGACCCCGTGACCCTGCAAACCGCCATCCCCAACGTCTTCGCGGGGGGGGACGTGGTCACCGGGCCGAACCTGGTCATCTCCGCCATCGGCCAGGGACGCAAGGCCGCGCGCTCCATCAGCCAGTACCTGGCCAAGGGGGAGATAGAGAAGCCGGGAAATCTCCAGACCTCCATGATCCACTACACGGTGTTCACGGACGTGCCCGGCTGCGCGGACAAGCCCCGCAGCCAGCAGCCGCACCTCTGCTCCCTGGAAGACCGCACCCGCTGCTTTGACGAGGTGGAGGGCACCATCTCGGCCGAGCAGGCGCAGTTCGAGTCGTGCCGCTGCCTGCGCTGCGGCCTGACCTGCTACACCCGCGACGAGGACCGCATGCCCGAGGCCGAGGCCGCCTCCCCGGCGGCGGGCTAGCTGATTGTTGAAAAACTCATTTTTCGCAGGCCGTTCAAAAAGTGCGAGATGCAAGGAAGTGAAAAAATCCAGGACGCGCAGTGTATTGCGCATACATAAGCGGTCTGGGTTTTTTCGCAGACGCAGCCGATTGCACTTTTTCAACAGCCTGCTAGACCCAATTCCTGGCAGCGGGCTGGGCCCTGCCTCCGGCCGGAGACGTGCCGACGAAACCGGGCGGCATTGGGCTTCGCGTCCCTGGCCGCCGGGCGCGCCGAAGGAAAAAAAGCGCATTTTCCGCTTGCCATGCGCGGGGCAAATGGATAAATGTTTTCTCCCCGGTTGGGGAATGGGCGATTAACTCAGCGGTTAGAGTGCCATCTTCACACGGTGGAAGTCCCGAGTTCAAATCCCGGATCGCCCACCACCGAACACCCGGAAAGGCAAGCCAGATCGGCTTGCCTTTCTTTTTGGGGCGTGTGTGAGCCGCGCCAGCTTTCCCCTCCCGTACCTCAGCGCCGCGCCTTTCTCCCCAGCCGACTCCTCGTCCGTCGGTTGCACCCCGGCCATCCCGTCCCGCGTGAATGATTCGCAAATATTCGAGTTTTCCTGGACAATCGCTCCGCTTTCTCCGATGTAATGCGTGAGGTGTTCGTGAATACCGCGTTGCACGCGGCGCGAAGCCACCCGTCAAC
>JBFWJM010000334.1:0-3622 GCA_050253205.1 Desulfovibrionaceae bacterium | reverse complement strand
GGCCTGACGAACCCTCGCTGCCCCAAAGACTCCGACGTCATGGCGATCTACAAGGCCGCCATGTAGGACCTCCGAACATGTAGCACCTCCAAACGGGGGGCGGTAGCTCGCCCTGCCGCCCCCCGGCAACAAGCAGACCGCTTGGACGCCCCCAGCCCCCGCGCACGGTGCGCGGGGGCCCGGCGACCGGCCAAACCAGGAGAACATCCGCGCATGAGCAACCAGTCCATCGATACTTCCTGCGACACCGCCTTCATCGAGGCCGTGCAGCGGGAAAGCGAGCAGAACATTGCGCTATGCTACCAGTGCGGCAACTGTACGGCGGGATGCCCGGTTTCCTTCGCCTACGACCACCCCGTGAGCCGGATCATGCGGCTCGTCCAGGCGGGGCGAAAGGACGAGGTGCTCTCCTCCAAGGCCATCTGGCTGTGCGCCTCCTGCGAGACCTGCACCACCCGCTGCCCCAACGACATCGACGTGGCCAGGATCATGGACGTGCTGCGGCACATGGCCCGGCGCGAGGGCAAGGTGGCCGAGCCGCCCGTCCGCGCGTTCTGGGAATCTTTCCTCGCGTCCGTGGAGCGCCATGGCCGCGTGTACGAGCTCGGGCTCATGGCCAGCTACGCGGCCAGGACCGGGCGCATCCTCACCGACGCGGACCTCGCGCCCAAGGCCCTGGGCAAGGGCAAGCTCTCCCTCAAGCCCCACGGCATCAAGGGAACCGACGAGATCCGCCGCATCTTCGAGCGTTACCGGGAGCACGCTTCATGAGCCAACTGAAATACGCCTACTATCCCGGCTGTTCCGGCGAGGGCTCGTCCAAGGAGTACGACAGCTCCACCCGCGCCATGTGCGCGGAGCTGGGCATCGAACTCGTGGACATCCCCGACTGGAACTGCTGCGGTTCCACCCCGGCGCACGCCGTGGACCACCTGCTTTCGGCCAGCCTGGCCGCGCGCAACCTGACCATCGCCCAGGACATGGACGTGGGAGGGGTGGTCACGCCGTGCCCGAGCTGCCTGAAAAACCTCAAGACCGCCCGCCTGCGCATGGCCCGCCCGGCCTTCCGCGCCGAGGTGGAGCGCATCATGGGCCGGGCCGCAGGCATCGACCTGCCCGTCGTCTCCGTGCTGGAGGCGCTGACCATCCGCCTGGCCTCCGCGCCCCTGGCGGAGAAGGTCCGCAATCCGCTCAAGGGCCTCAAGGTGGTGCCGTACTACGGCTGCCTCATGAACCGCCCGCCGGACGTCATGGCCTTCGACGACCCGGAAAACCCCGTGGCCCTGGACAACATCCTGGCCAACCTCGGGGCACAGGTGCTGCCGTTCTCCCTCAAGGTGGACTGCTGCGGCGCGTCCCTCGGGGTGACCAAGCGCCAGGTGGTGACGCGGCTCTCCGGGCGCATCCTCGCGGCGGCCGTGGAGGCCGGGGCGGACGCCGTGGTCACGGCCTGCCCCATGTGCCAGATGAACCTGGACATGCGCCAGGGGCAGGTGAACCACGACACCAGAAGTGATTTCCACATCCCCGTGTTCTACTATTCACAGCTCGTGGGCCTGGCCACCGGGCAGAGCGAGGCGAGCATGGGCATGAACAAGCTCTGCGTGAGCCCGGACAAGGTGCTCCGCGCCATGGCGGAGGTGCGCTCATGAAAATAGGCGTCTTCGTCTGCCACTGCGGCAGCAACATCGAGGCCACGGTGGACACCGCGTCCGTGGCCCAGGCGGCCCTCGCCTTCCCGGGGGTGGTCCACGCCACGGACACCATGTACGCCTGCTCGGAGCCGGGCCAGGCGGGCATCGTGGAGGCCATCGCCGAGCACGGGCTCGACGGCGTGGTGGTGGCGTCCTGCACCCCGCGCATGCACGAGGCCACCTTCCGGCGGACCCTGGAGCGCGCGGGGCTCAACAAATACATGTTCGAGATGGCCAACATCCGCGAGCACGTCTCGTGGATCGGCAAGGACCGCGAGGCCAATACCCGCAAGGCCACGGACCTGGTGAAGATGGCCGTGGCCAAGCTCCGCAACAACACCCCGCTGTTCGCCTCCGAGTTCGAGGTCAACAAGCGGGTCATGGTCGTTGGCGGGGGCGTGGCGGGCATTCAGGCCGCGCTGGACTGCGCGGACGGCGGCCTGGAGGTCGTGCTCGTGGAGCGCGAGCCCTCCATCGGCGGCAAGATGTCCAAGCTCGACAAGACCTTCCCCACCGTGGACTGCTCCAGCTGCATCCTCGGCCCGCGCATGGTGGACATCGCCCAGCACCCGAACATCACCCTCTACACCCTCGCGGAAGTGGAGGAGGTGGACGGCTTCGTGGGCAACTTCAAGGTCAAGGTGCGTAAGAAATCGCCCTACGTGAACTGGGACCTCTGCACGGGCTGCGGCGCGTGCATGGAGAAGTGTCCGAGCAAGAAGTCGCCCGACCGCTTCAACGAGTTCGTGGGCACCACCACTGCCATCAACATCCCGTTCCCCCAGGCCATTCCCAAGAAGGCCAGCATCGACCCCTCGGCCTGCCTGATGCTCACCAAGGGCAAGTGCGGGGCCTGCGCCAAGTTCTGCCCCACGGAGGCCATCGACTTCGAGCGCCAGGACGAGATCGTGGAGTTGGAGGTGGGGGCCATCATAGCGGCAACGGGGTACGACCTCTTCGACTTCACCAAGTACGGCGAGTACGGCGGCGGGCGCTACCCCGACGTCATCACCTCCATGCAGTACGAGCGGCTGCTCTCGGCCTCCGGCCCCACGGGCGGGCACATCAAGCGCCCCTCCGACGGCAAGGAGCCGAGGAACGTGGTCTTCATCCAGTGCGTGGGCTCGCGCGACAAGTCCATCGGCAGGCCGTATTGTTCGGGCTTCTGCTGCATGTACACCGCCAAGCAGACCATCCTGACCAAGGACCACCTGCCCGAGTCGCAGTCCTACGTCTTCTACATGGACATCCGCTCGCCCGGGAAGCTCTACGACGAGTTCACCCGCCGGGCCATGGAGGAATACGGGGCCAAGTACATCCGAGGCCGCGTCTCCGCCATCCAGCAGCGGAACGGCAACCTCCTGGTCAAGGGCGCGGACACGCTGCTCGGCGAGCAGGTGGAGGTCGAGGCGGACCTCGTGGTGCTGGCCGTGGGCGCGGAGGCCGCCAAGGGCGCGCCCGCCCTGGCCGAGAAGCTGCGCATCTCCTACGATGCCTACGGCTTCTTCATCGAGGGCCATCCCAAGCTCAAGCCCGTGGAGACCAACACCGCCGGGGTCTACCTGGCGGGGTCCTGCCAGGGGCCCAAGGACATCCCGTCCTCCGTGGCCCAGGGCGGCGCGGCAGCCAGCAAGGTGCTGGCCCTGTTCTCCAAGGACAAGCTGCAAAGCGACCCGCAGGTCTCCTCCGTGAGCCTGCTGCGCTGCATCGGCTGCGGCAAGTGCGCCACGGTCTGCCCGTTCTCGGCCATCGAGATGACCGAGTTCCGGGGCATGCCCAAGGCCTCGGTGATCTCCACCGTGTGCCAGGGCTGCGGCGTGTGCACGGCCACCTGCCCGCAGGGGGCCATCCAGCTCAGCCACTTCACCGACAACCAGATTCTCGCAGAGGTCAACGCCTTATGTCCGTAGCCGAAGGAAAGGAACTGC
>JBFWJM010000333.1:0-3633 GCA_050253205.1 Desulfovibrionaceae bacterium | reverse complement strand
CTGCGCCAGGCCATCGGGCTCGGCCCACGGCGGGTCATGATTCATCGCGGCGAGATCGTTCTGGACCTCCGGGGCGAGGAAAAACGGAATCTGCGGGTGGAGAACCTGCTCACACGCTTCGCCGAGGCGCGCGGGGAGGAGTTCACCTCGGATCGGGCGCTGCTGGTCTGAACGCCGGAAGGCGTTGGCAGCGAACGGGAAACCATGTACACCAATCGAACACGAAGGAGACTTTCATGAGCGAACTGACCTTTTCCATCGTCAAGCCCGACGCCGTCGAGGCCGGACAGGCCGGCTCCGTCCTCCAGATGATCATCGACGCGGGCCTCAAGATCAAGGCCATGAAGATGATCCGGCTCACCCGTGAGCAGGCCGAGGGCTTCTACGCCGTGCACCGCGAGCGTCCCTTCTTCAAGGACCTGGTGAATTACATGATTTCCGGCCCGGTGGTCGTCTCCGTGCTGGAGGGCGACAACGCCATCGCTCGTTACCGCGAGCTCATGGGCGCCACGGATCCGGCCAAGGCCGCCGAGGGCACCATCCGCAAGCGTTTCGGCAAGAGCATCGAGGCCAACGCCTGCCACGGCTCCGACGGCCCGGACACGGCCAAGACCGAGGTGGCCTATTTCTTCAGCCGCCTGGAGATGGTGGGCTGACATGGCCACCGTCGGCTTCATCGGCGTGGGCAACATGGGCACGGCCATCATCCGTGGTCTGGCCCGGCGCAAGGACATACAGCTCCTGGGCCTGGACCTGGACGCGGCCCGGCTCAAGGCCCTGGGCAAGGAGTGCGGCCTGAAGGCCGCCGCCTCGGTGAAGGAGCTGGTGCAGGCCAGCGACTACGTGGTCCTGGCCGTGAAGCCGCAGCAGGCCCCGGAAGTGCTCCAGGAGGCCGGTTCGGCCCTGGGCAAGACCCGCTGCCTCGTCTCCATCGCCGCCGGGCTCACCGTGGCCCGGCTCAAGGAGCTGAGCGGCGCCAAATGTCCCGTGGCGCGGGTCATGCCGAACACGCCCGCCCTGGTGGGCGAGGGCGTCTTCGCCCTCTGCCTGGACGACCCGGGCCTGAAGAAGGCCCAGCGGGAGTTCTTGTCCGGGCTGTTCACCAGCCTGGGGCAGGTGCATGTCCTGGCCGAGAAGCTCTTCGACGCCTTCACGGCGGTGATCGGCTCCGGTCCGGCCTATGTCTTCTACTTCATGCAGGCCCTGGCCGACGCGGCCGTGAACCTCGGCTTGCCCCGGGCCCAGGCCGTACAGATGGTCCAGGGCCTGTTCGCCGGTTCGGCCAAGCTGGCCGGCGAGGACGGGCGACACCTGGGCGAGCTCACGGACATGGTCTGTTCACCCGCGGGCACGACCATCCGGGGCGTGCTGCACATGGACCGCACGGGCGTGAAGGGCAACATCGCCGACGCCGCCCGCGAGTCCTACCTGCGCAGCGTGGAGCTGGGCAAGAAATAGCTTCCCGCCGAACATGATGCGAAAGCCCCGGTTCCGTCTTGGAACCGGGGCTTTTTTGCGCGCCGCGCGGGTCAGGAGGCCGGGTCGCCGCGCTGGGCCAGGGTCTTGCGCTCGTAGTCCGAGCGGTCCTTGCCCACGTAGAAGATGAAGGAACAGAGCATGACCAGCAGGCAGCCGGTGAGCGCCGCCTTGGCGGCCCCGGCCAGGGCGATGAGGCAGAAGACGCAGGCGATCAGGGCCGAGCCCACCTGGAGCAGAGCCCGGGTGTTGGCCAGGCCGTAGCGCCGCAGCAGGTTGAGGGAGGAGTAGAAGTATGGCGGCAGGGTCAGGAGCACCGCGATGTCGCAGATCTCGCCGAACAGGGTCTGGGTGTCTCCGTCCTTGGACACGAGCATGAGCAGCGCGAGCAGGATGGTCATCATGACCGAGGCCAGGATCAGCCCGGCCACGGGCACGTTCTTGTGGTTCCGGCGGCCGAAGATCGCCGGGAGCGTGCCGTCCTGGGCCGCGCGGCAGCCCGCCTGGGAGACGAGCATCATCCAGGAGCCCAGGGAGGCGAGGCAGGCGAAGGCCGTGACCGCCGAGACGGCCTTGGAGATCAGACCCGCGAAGGGCAACTTGGCGCAGATATGGCCCATGGCCAGGGAGAACGGCGCGCCCGAGGCAGCCATTTCCGCCGCCGGGAACATGCCCGAGATGGCCGAGCAGGAGAGGAGGTAGACCAGCCCGGCCAGGGCCGCGCCGATCATGGTCGAGAGCGGGATGTTGCGCTTGGGGTTGTCCACCACGGCGGTGTTCACCGAGGCGCTTTCGATGCCGATGAAGCTCCAGATGCAGAGCAGCACGGCGGCCATGACCGCCTCGCCCGGGGGCTTGCCGCCCACGATCCAGTTGGCCTGGAACAGGGCCGGGTCGAAGGAGAGCCAGCCCAGGGTTCCGGTGAGCACCACCGGGATGAGGAGCAGCACCACCCCGATGGAGACGAGGCGGCCGATCCAGGCCGCGCCCAGGATGTTGATGCCGGTGAAGAGCCAGATGAGGGCGATGGAGGTGACTCCGGCCGTCAGCGGATGCTCCAGGGCCGGGAAGAACACTGAAAGGTAGTCCACCCCGGTGATGGCGATGGCCAGGTTGCCGATCCAGTTGGCGTGGTAATAGAGCAGGCCCGCCTGGTAGCCGAGCACCGGCGAGACCTCGCCGGAATAGGCGATGGGGCCGCCTTCCTGGGGATCCTCCATGCCCAGGCGGGAAAACACGTAGGCCAGGGCCAGGGCCCCCACCAGGGCGACGGCCCAGCCGACCACGGTGATGCTGCCGATGGCGGCGAGGTTCGCGGGCAGCAAGGCGATGCCGGAACCCATCATGTTGCCCGCCACCACGGCGATACAGGCGATGAGGCCCATCTTGTGGCTGCTGTCGGCGGCCATGCGTCACTCCCCTTTCAGAGCTTGGGATGTTGAGAAGCCCGGCGATCCGGGGAATCAGCCCTTCTTCACGCACATGATGGTGAAGTACTTCTTGCCGCCGCGTTCGATCCGTTCCACCCCGTGGATGTCGCTCTCGTATCCCGGGAAGAGGTTCTCGAAGTCCTGCCGGGCCAGGAGGTAGTCGAAGATGGGCGCGGCCTTCTTGTTCATGATCTCGCCGCCCATCATGACCGGGATGCCCGGGGGATAGGGCACGGTCATGACCGCCGGGACGCGGTCACGCATGTCCTTGAGCTCCACGTACTCCACGTTCTTGCGCACCACCGCGTGGTAGGCGTCGGCGGGCTTCATGGCCTGGTCCGGGATGACCTGGAAGGCGGCCTGCATCTTGTCCAGCAGCTTGTGGTCGCGGATGTGGCGGTGGATGGCGTTGCAGTGGTCCCTGAGCCCGACGCCCCGGTAGCAGGGATTGTCGCGCGTCAGCTCGGGCAGGACCAGCTCCAGGGGGGCGTTGTCGTCATAGAGGTCCTTGAACTTGAGCAACCCAGATAGGAGGGCCCCCTGCTTGGCCTTGGTGGTGCCCATGGAGTTCAGCAGCAGGAAGGAATAGTAGTCCGTCTTTTCGCAGACGATGCGGTGGCGGATCAGATAGTTGGTGACGATGGCCGCGGGAATGCCCTCCTCGCTCATGCCGCCCTTCTCATCCAGGCCGGGCGTGGTGAAGGTGAGCTTGATGGGGTCGAGCATG
>JBFWJM010000332.1:0-3653 GCA_050253205.1 Desulfovibrionaceae bacterium | reverse complement strand
GAACCGCCCCCGGACGCCAGGGACGCACAGGACGCTAAGAACGTGCAGACTCCCTGATTTCCCGTGATTTTCCGGTAGCCCTCCGGCGGTTGACAAAACCCGGCTCCGGCCGGAGGATGGCAGGGCAGAACGGAACCACGCCATGCCCGAACCAGCCCCCGAATCCATCATCGAACCCATCGACCTCGAAAACTACGCCGAGGTCCTGCTCTTCGCCATGGAGACCAACCGGGGCGCGCGCCTCAAGGCCGGGCAGGTGGTGGTCATCCGCTTCGACATCGGGGCCGTGCGCGTGGCCGAGGCGCTCTACTCCCTGGCCATGGACCGCCACCTCAACCCCGTGCCCATGGTCCTGCCCACCCCGCTCATGGAGGGCGAGCGCTACATCAACTCCTCCTTCGGGCAGCTCGTGTTCCAGCAGCCGGGCCTGGGCGAGCTCTACGACCAGGCCTCCGGCGTGGTCACCATCTACTCCCCCAACAGCCTGACCCACCTGGCCAACATCGACCCCCGGTCCATCGCCGAGGGGCGCAAGGCCATGGAGCTTGCCGGGCGCGTGCTGGAGCGGCGCAAGCGCTCCGGACAGCTCGGCTGGACCTCGTGCGTGTTTCCCTCCTCGGCCCTGGCGCGCGGCGCGGGCATGGAGCTGGCCGAGTACGAGGAGCACTGGCTGCGCGCCTGCCTGCTGCGCTCTCCCGAACCTGTGAAGCAGTGGAAGCGGGTGAAAAAGGAGCTCGACACCATCGCCATGGGGCTCACCAGCCTGGGGGCCGAGGCCCTGCACGTGGAGTCCGAGCAGATCGACCTCACGGTCTACCCCGGGGAGCGACGGCGGTTCATGGGCTTCACCGGGGCCAACGTGCCGGGCTGCGAGGTTTTCGTCTCGCCGGATTGCCGCCGCACGCAGGGCGTGTACTTCGCGGACCAGCCGTCCATCTTCCAGGGGCGGGTGGTGCGCGGTGTGCGCCTGCACTTCGACGGCGGGGTGGCCGCCCGGGCCGAGGCCGAGGCCAACGGCGCGTTCGTGCAGAGCCAGCTGTTCATCGACGCGGGCGCGCGCCGCCTGGGTGAATTCTCCCTCACGGACAAGCGCTTCTCCCAGGTTTCGCGGTTCATGGCCCACACCATCCTCGACGAGAACGTGGCCGGGGAGCACGGCAACTGCCACGTGGCCCTGGGGGGCTTTCTCCCGGCCACCTTCGCCGGGCCGCCAGAGGAGCTGACGCCCGAGCTGGAGCGGAGCCTGGGGTTCAACGCCTCGGGCATCCACTGGGACCTGGTGAGCACGGCCAACCGTCGGGTGAGCGCCTTGGTGCCCGGGCAGGGCAGGATGACCGTCTACGAGGATGGTGAGTTCCTGCTCTAGACCGTCACGACGCCCGCCTTCCGCCTTCCACCTCCATCTGTTCATCGGCCCCCAACCATCGGCACCCATTCGTTCGCCCCCCATTCTTCCGCCCGCCATCCGTCCGCCGTCCGTCCGCCGTCCGTATTGACCCGGCGTTAAATTCGCCTTTCCCCCCGGGGCCATGTTGACAACCATGGCCCGGTGTTTATTTGTCCATCACGGAGCCGGGGCCGCCCGAAGAGCGGCCCCCCGCGTTCGAATACAACATTGAGGAACAAGTGGATATGAAAGCGGAAAAAGACATGGCCCGGCAGAGCGGCGAGGAAGCGCACGACACGTCGCTTGACGACGCCCGCCATGACGCCAAAGGCGTTGCCGGACACGCCGCCGCGGAGGTGGAACTCTCCGAAGAGGAGCTCACCGCCTTGTGCCGCGAGCGGGTCTGCACGGCATGCGACGTCATGCGCGAGGCGGACGACCTGCGCCTGCGCGCCCTGGCCGAGGCCGAGAACGTCAAGAAGCGCCTCACCAGGGAGACGGAGGAGCTGCGCAAGTACGCCGGGGAGACCATCCTGGCGGACCTGCTGCCAGTGCTCGACAACCTCGACCTGGCCCTGAACCACGCCTCCGGCCTGGAAGCCTGCAAGGACTTCGTCACCGGCGTGGACATGACCCGCAGGATATTCCTCGAAACCATGGGCAGGCACGGGCTCGTGGCCGTGGGGGCCAAGGGCGAGGAGTTCGACCCCAACGTGCACGAGGCCGTGGGCATGACCGCCGACGCGACCCTGGGCGACAACCACGTGGCCCACATGGTCCAGCAGGGCTACCTGCTCAAGGGAAGGCTCCTGCGCCCGGCCAAGGTCATGGTCAACAAGATTTCGTAGTGAACTGAATATTATATAAAAATCAGGATACATTTCCGATTATCAAGGAGGAACAGGATATGGGTAAAATCATCGGGATCGACCTGGGGACCACCAACTCCTGCGTCTATGTGATGGAGGGCAAGGACCCCAAGTGCATCACCAACCCCGAGGGCGGGCGCACCACCCCCTCCATCGTCGGATTCACCGACAAGGAGCGCCTCGTGGGCGAGATCGCCAAGCGGCAGTCCGTCACCAACCCGGAGAAGACCGTCTTCGCCATCAAGCGCCTCATGGGCCGCGAGTTCAACTCCCCCGAGGTCAAGAGCTGGATGCAGCACTGCCCCTACAAGATCGTGGATGGCAAGAACAAGGACGCCTGGGTCGAGGTGGACGGCAAGAAGTACTCCGCCCCGGAAGTCTCGGCCATGATCCTGCAAAAGCTCAAGAAGGACGCCGAGACCTACCTGGGCGAGGAGGTCACCGAGGCGGTGATCACCGTTCCGGCGTACTTCAACGACTCCCAGCGCCAGTCCACCAAGGACGCGGGCAAGATCGCGGGTCTGGAGGTCAAGCGCATCATCAACGAGCCCACTGCGGCCTCCCTGGCCTACGGGTTCGACAAGAAGTCCAATGAGAAGATCGCCGTGTTCGACCTCGGCGGCGGCACCTTCGACATCTCCATCCTCGAAGTGGGCGACAACGTCGTGGAGGTCCGCGCCACCAACGGCGACACCTTCCTCGGAGGCGAGGACTTCGATCACAGGATCATCGAATACCTCGTGAAGGAGTTCAAGAACGACCAGGGCATCGACCTCTCCCAGGACCGCATGGCCCTGCAGCGCCTCAAGGAGGCGGGCGAGAAGGCCAAGAAGGAGCTCTCCTCCTCCATGGAGACGGAGATCAACCTGCCCTTCATCACCGCCGACCAGAACGGCCCCAAGCACCTGGCCATCAAGCTCTCCCGCGCCAAGCTGGAGAGCCTGGTGGAAGACCTCGTGGACCGCACCGAGGGCCCCTGCAAGAAGGCCCTCAAGGACGCCGGGCTCTCCGCCAATGACGTGGACGAGGTCATCCTCGTGGGCGGCATGACCCGCATGCCCCTGGTGCAGGAGAAGGTGAAGCAGTTCTTCGGCAAGGAGCCCAACCGCTCCGTGAACCCGGACGAGGTCGTGGCCATGGGCGCGGCCATCCAGGGCGGCATCCTCACCGGCGACGTCAAGGACGTGCTCCTGCTCGACGTGACCCCGCTCTCGCTCGGCATCGAGACCATGGGCGGCGTCATGACCAAGCTCAGCGACCGCAACACCACCAGCCCGACCCGCAAGTCGCAGGGCTTCACCACCGCCACCGACAACCAGCCCTCCGTGTCCATCCGCGGGTTCCAGGGCGAGCGGCCCATGAGCGCGGACAACATGCTGCGGGGCAACTTCGAGCTC
>JBFWJM010000331.1:0-3671 GCA_050253205.1 Desulfovibrionaceae bacterium | reverse complement strand
AACGCACTCCATTGTGATACCTTCTGTCTCGCCATGTTGGCCTCCTTGTGGCTTAACACGTGCTTACGTGCTTGAGGCATTGTGGCCTCGATTACACGGGAGGCCAACATGGTATTTGAGCGGCCCGCGATACGGGAGGAGCCCGATGGAAAGCGACGGTCTGCGGCGATAAGTGAATTCCAGGCGAGTTTTCGAGCCGTGGAAGATCTTATGCCCCAGGTATAAGTGAATTTCAGGCGAGTTTTCGAGCCGTGGAAGATCTTATGCCGTTGGTATGCATCGAATGCGCCGACCCTCATGTATCAGGCTATACTATTCGGCTCCGGCGCACTCTCGCGCCTGGCATTCCACCTCTTTTGAGCGGCCCCATGGAGAAGGGGTGTAGAGCTTGTCATGTGGCAGAAGGGCACGGTGCAAAGCTTGCGGTGCGTAGCCCCATGGAGAAAGGTTGAATAATTTATCTGGATGGTGACATGGTGCGATGCAGTGCCTGCGGGCTTTGAGCGGTCCGGCGTGTGAAGAGCCGCTTGAAGTGGCAGGCCACCGGGCCTGGCAGTGCTCCATATCGCCGCCCGCGCAGGGCCAGCGCAAGGCCCGCGCAAGGCCCGTTGCCATGAGCGGCCGGACCGGGTAGCATGCGCAAACAAGGAGGCGACCGTGGCGCGCAAGACGGGCACCGTGGCCTGGTTCAATGACCGCAAGGGCTTCGGCTTCATCACCGGCGAGGACGGGGTGGACGTGTTCGTCCATTACCAGGAGATCGTGCGCGACGGCTTCCAGACCCTGAACGTGGGCGAGCGCGTGAGCTTCGAGCTGGCCGATGAGGAAAAGGGGCCCAAGGCCCTGGCCGTCAGCGTGTTGCTTGGTGATTGAAATAGCCAGCTGCCAACAAACTTGAATTATTGGCTTTCGATTACATTTGACGCATTTCCGCAGTGCCGATCTGGTCAAAGGGCCGCTCCTGGCTCGTGCGCTGGCCAGGCTTCAGCGAATGCCGCGTGAGCACCAGCTCCGTGTGGTCCAGGAAGTCCACCTCCCCCCAGCCGTCTTCATCCAGCATCGCGCAGACCTGATCCAGAAAATCCTCGATCCAGATGAACTTGCCCTCGTGGTCCACGTGCAGGGTGCGCGCCGTGGCATCATACTCCACCTGCGGAAACGGGATGGAATCCTTGATCTTCTCGAACGCCTCCGGCCCAAGCCCGTGGATGTCGCCGTAGGCGCGGACGTCGTCCCTCACGGCCGCTTTCCTCCCGTGAGGTCAGCCAGGATAATTTCCGCCGCGCGGTCCGCCGCTCCCGGTTCGCCCACGGCGTCCCAGAGCTTGCGGATGTCGTGGCGCACCGCGTCCGAGGCAGCCTTGTCCGTCATCCAGGTGAGCGCCATGGCCGCGATGTCCGCCGGGTTCGACTTCTCCTGGATCATCTCCGGGAATATCTCGCGGTCCATGATCAGGTTTGGCAGCCCCGCGAAGCGCACGTTGATGACCAGCTTGGAGAGCGCGTAGGAAAGCTTCGAGAGCTGGTAGGAAAGAATGGTCGGCGTGCCAATGAGCGCGGCCTCCAGCGTCACCGTGCCGGACGCGGCAAGGGCCAGCTCGCACCGCTTGAGCGCCGTGTAGCGCTCCTCGGGGGGGTGGATGTCCACGGGCAGGTCTGCGGGCCAGAGCCCGCGCAGCCTTTCCTCGCGCACTCCCGGCGCGCGGATGAGCGAAAAGCGCGCCTCCGGCAGCCGCTCGCGGATGAGCCGCGCGGCCGAGGCGAACACCGGCAGCAGCGTGGCCACCTCCCGCCCGCGGGAACCCGGCAGGATGCCCACCCGCCCTGGCTCGTGGTCCAGCTCGTCCAGCTCCCCCAAGGGTATCTGGTCCATGAGCGGGTTGCCCACGTAGTCCGCCTCCAGGCCGAAACGCGCGTAGAACTCCTCCTCGAACGGCAGGATGCACAGCACCTTGCGCACGTATCGGCTGAGGAACTTCGCCCGGCCCGAGCGCCAGGCCCAGATCTGCGGGCTGATGTAGTAGTACACCGGAATGCCCAGCCCGGCCGCGAACCTGATGAGCCGGAAGTGGTAGTCCGGGCAGTCGATGAACACGATGGCCTCGGGCAGGAGCTCGCGCAGCCGCGCCTTGGTGCGCTTGAGCGTTCGCAGCACTCGGGGCAGGGCCGAGACCACCTCCACCAGCCCCACCAGGGAGATGAGCTCGAAGGGCAGCTCCACCTCCACGCCCGCCTCGCGCATGGCCGCCCCGCCCATGCCGTGGAGCGAAAGCCCCGGGTCGCGCTCCAGAAGCGCACGCGCCAGCAGCGCGCCGTGCATGTCGCCCGAGGCCTCCCCCGCGCTGATCCAGACCCTGCGTCCCGGCCCTTTGGCTTGCGGTTTCGTCATGCGCCCTGTCTAGCAGGAGCCCCTCCGCCAGGCAAGCGGCCCGGCAATGTCCGGCAGGGCAGGAGGGGGGAAAACGGTTGCCAACCGCCACTCCAGGAGGTAAACCGCTCTGGCGTGCCGGGCCCTTTCTGATGAACCCCCGCCCCGGCCGAACCAACACGAAAACAAGGATACTGCCATGAAAGTCGGCGTCATCGGACTGGGTTGGATGGGCAAGATCCACCTGCGGAACTACTGCAAAATGCCGGACGTCACCGTAGTCGGCGTGGTTGATACGGACGAGGACACCCGCGCCGCCGCCGCCGAGCAGTTCGGCGTGGCCGCCTTTGCGGACGTGGCCGAGCTCCTCTCCCAGGGGCCCGAGGCCGTAAGCGTCTGCGTGCCCACCGTGCTCCACCATTCCGTGGGCCTCCAGGTCATCGCCAGCGGGGCCCATGCGCTCATCGAGAAACCCCTCGCCGCCACCGCCGAGGAAGGGGCCGAGCTCGTGGCCGCCGCCAGGGCCAAGGGCGTGCGCCTCATGGTCGGCCACGTGGAGCGCTACAACTCCGCAGTCCAGCGCGTCCGGGAGATCATCGGCGACGACGTCATCTCCATCTCCATCGAGCGCGTCGGCCCCTATCCCCCGCGCATCCAGGACGTGGGCGTCATCAAGGACCTCGCCTCCCACGACCTCGACCTCATCCGCCACCTCACGGGCAGCGATTTCAAGAACGTCTACGCCGTGACCTCCACCTCCATCGGCAAGCACGAGGACACCGCCCTCATCACCCTGGAGACCGAGTCCGGCGTCCTGGCCAACATCTCCACCAACTGGGTCACCCCCTACAAGTCGCGCAAGATCCACGTGGCCTGCGAGTCCAAATATGTCCAGGCCGACCTCATCACCCGCGAGGTCAAGGAATACTCCGGCTTCTCCGACTACCAGTCGAGCTACGCCGTGCGCGAATGGCCGCTGGTCTACTCCGAACCCGTCAAGGAAGAGCTCAAGGCCTTCCTCGGCGCGCTCAAAAGCGGTGCGGAAGTGCCCATCACCGGGGAGGACGGGCTCAAGGTGTTGGAGTGCTTTGACCGCATCTTCACCTGCGGCTGCTGAAATCGGCCATGCATCGCGGCTGGCGGCGTTGCTCAGCGCGCGCATCGGCTCATGTATGTCCCAATACACTTCGCCTTCGCGCGCGCCTCGCGCCTGGCCAGCCGCGCGCCTGGCCGATTTCAGCGAGAGGGCCGCATCACGGCTGGCGGCGTTGCTCGCCAATACACTTCGCCTTCGCGCGCGCCTC
>JBFWJM010000330.1:0-3694 GCA_050253205.1 Desulfovibrionaceae bacterium | reverse complement strand
CACGCCCGCCAGCAGCGAGGCCATGAGGAAGAGCATGGTCAGCCTGGAACCGAGAAAGACCTCTACCAGCCCGGCCACGGCCCGGCCCACGGCGGATACGCGGGGACCGTCGCTCACTGCGCGCCTCCCGCTTCGGCTTCCGGCGCGGCTTCCGGCGTCGCTTCAAGGAGCACGGCCTCGCCCGGGACAAGCCCGGAGAGCACCTCCAGCCCCTCGTCGAAGGTCCTGCCCGTGCGCACGAACACCGTGCGCACGCCGGATTCGCCCCGCACGCGCACCGTCTCCAACTGCCCCACGCGGACCACGGCCTCCGGGGGCACCACCAGGGCCGTGCGCCTGGAGGCGGGCACGAGCAGCTTGGCGTACATGCCGGGGTAGAGCCCGGCCTGGTCCGGGAGGTTGGCCTTCACCAGGAAGGAGCGGCTGCTGGGGTCGGCCATGGGCTCCACCTCGGCCACGCGCGCCTCCAGCTTCAGGCCCAGCGAGCCGATGACCACGGGCAGGGTCGCGCCGATGGGCGCCAGGGCGATGAGCCCCTCGCGCACCGGGGCCTCCAGGCGCAGCGCCCCGCCCGTCTGGAGCGTGAGGAGCGACTTGCCCGGATAGGCCAGGTCGCCGGGCTCCACGAACCGCTTGGCCACCTCGCCGTCCTCCTGGGCCACGATCTCGGTGAAGCCCACGCCTATGCCCGCCTCGTGCAGGGCCTCGCGGTTGGCCCCGAGGTTGGCCTCCGCCTGGAGGTACGCGGCCTCGGCGGCCTCGATCTCCTCCTTGGAGATGACCTGCTCCTGGTAGAGCTGGCGCATGCGCACCACCTGGGACCGGGTGCGGTCGTACTCGGCCTGGGCCGCGCTCACGGCGCGGGCGGCCTGCTGGCGCTGGGACTGTGACTGGTCCGCCTCCAGGCGCACGAGCCGCTGCCCGCGCTCCACGCGCTCGCCGGGGCGCACGAGCACCTCGCGCACCCTGGCCGTGACCTGGGCCTCCACGGATATCTCGATGAACGGGCGGACGGTGCCCACCGCCTCGTACCACTGGACCACCTCCACCTCGCGCACGGGGACGGAGGGGGCGTCGGCGGCCTCGGCCGCCGAAGATGCGCAGGGAAGGAGCGCCGTCAAAAGGAGGAACAAAGACAAAAACCTCGGGGCCATGCGCATCTCCGTGGGTTGTGATCGAACAATGCGGGCAGTGTAGCACATCCGGGAGCGGGCACAAGCCCGTTGTATTCCCCGCGGCACACAGCAACCCGGCGTTGACACCGCGCCCCGGATGTTTCATGAAGACGGATCATTGGATGATCGACCCGGGAGCATCCCGGCCAAACGGCCCGAGAACATGACGACGAACGCCGAAACGCCCCTGCAAGTGAAGGTCAAGTTCCTGCACGAGGTCTGGGAGGAGGCCGAGCTGGCCTACGCCACGCCCACCTCCGCCGGGCTCGACCTGCGCGCCTGCATCGATGAGCCCTTCGTGGACGTGGAGCCCGGGGCGCGGGTCAAGGTCTCGGCCGGGCTGTCCATCGAGATATGCCGCCCGGGCATTGCGGGGTTCGTGTTCTCGCGCTCCGGCCTGGGTGCCAAGGACGGCCTCACCGTGGCCCAGGGCGTGGGCGTCATCGACCCGGACTACCGGGGGCCGATCATCGTCTTCCTGCTCAACACCTCCGGCGAGCGACGACGAATCGAGCGTGGGCAGCGCATCGCCCAGCTCGTGTTCCTCCCGTACCATCACGCGGCCATCGTGCCCGTCTCCGAACTTTCGGAGACAGAACGCGGCGCGGGAGGCTTCGGCCACACCGGAAGGCACTGACAGCGGACGCCGAGGGCGTCCAACCCAGGAGAATACAATGAGTCATTTCGAGAGACTGAAGCAGCGGGAGGAGAGCCTCCTGATGCACACCTATGGACGTTACCCCCTGGCCCTGAAGCGGGCCGAGGGCTGTCGGCTCTGGGACTTCGACGGCAGGGAGTACGTGGACCTGCTCTCGGGCATCGCCGTGGCCAACCTTGGCCACTGCCGCCCGGAGCTGGCCGAGACCATGGCCGCCAAGGCGCGTGAGCTGGTGCACGTCTCCAACCTCTTCTACCAGGAAGACCAGCTCATCCTGGCGGAGAAGCTGCTGGCCACCTGCGGGGCGGAGCGCGTGTTCTTCTGCAACTCGGGCGCGGAGGCCAACGAGGGGGCCATCAAGCTCGCCCGGCGGTACATGCGGACCATCAAGGAGCGCGAGGCGTACAAGATCGTGACCTTGGAGGGCTCCTTCCACGGGCGGACGCTGGCCACCCTCACGGCCACGGGCCAGCCCGGGCGCATCAAGGACCACTTCGGCCCCCTGCCCGAGGGCTTCCAGACAGTACCCTTCGGCGACCTGGACGCCATGGCCGCCGCGCTGGACGACACGGCTGCGGCCGTGCTCATCGAGATGGTCCAGGGCGAGGGCGGGGTGAAGCCCCTGCCCCGGGAATACGTGGACGGCCTCAAGGAGCTCTGCGCCGAGCGCGGCGTGCTGATCATCGCCGACGAGATCCAGACCGGGCTGGGCCGCACGGGCACCTTCTGGGCGCACGAGCAGTATGGCCTCGCGCCGGACATCTTCACCTCCGCCAAGGGGCTGGCCAACGGGCTGCCCATGGGCGCGGTGCTCGCCTCGGCCGAGGTGGCGCGCGGCTTCGAGCCCGGAACCCACGCCACCACCTTTGGCGGCGGGGGCGTGCTCGCGGCAGTGGCCGCCAAGACCGTGGACCTGCTCAACAAGGAAAAGCTCCCCCAGCGGGCGGCCGAGGTCGGCAAGTACGCCACGGACCTCTTCGAGGGGCTCAAGGCCAAGCATCCCGGCAAGATCGTCGAGGTGCGCGGCATGGGCCTGCTGCTCGGCGTGGTGCTCTCGTTCCCGGGCAAGGCCGTGTGGGAAGCGCTGATGCGGCGGGGCTTCGTGCTCAACCTGACCCACGAGACCGTGCTGCGGCTGCTGCCGCCCCTGACCATTCCCAGGGCGGACCTGGCGGCCTTTGCCCAGGCCCTGGACGAGGTACTGGCCGAAACACCCGCA
Source organism: Desulfovibrionaceae bacterium (assembly GCA_050253205.1). GTDB lineage: Bacteria > Desulfobacterota > Desulfovibrionia > Desulfovibrionales > Desulfovibrionaceae > JAHJKV01. Next base: position 642 of record JBFWJM010000330.1, on the reverse strand, counting down.
GCCTAGCCCCGCGCGAACAGAATGATCCCGAAACGCCGGGACGGGGCCGAGCATTGACCCCGTCCCGGCGTATCTATAATATGGATGTATGAGCATTCGCCCCGTGGACAACGACGACCGCACTCCCGTTTCCGGGCCAGACTCCCCCGGGCCAGACGTTTCCGGGCCGGACGCCGCCGCGCGTGGTGCGGAGCCCGCCCACGCGGACCACAACGCCGCCTCCGCTGCGGCCGAGGCCGCCAAGCAGTCCGAAGCCCGCAAGACCCCCGCACCCCAGGCCGCCGAGTCCGGCCGGGGGTCCATCGTCAACGACATGGCCTGACCGGGTGCGGCGGAGAACCGCCCCGCCCCCACACGCCGCAACCCTCCCGGCCCAGCCGCCCGCACCGCATGCCAACACTGCTCGTCATCGACATCACCCTGCCCGAGGACCGGGGGGAGGCCGCTGCCGCCTTCCTCGCCGCCGAGGCGGGCACCGGCTGGGAAGAACTCTCCGCCGAGCCCGGCACCACCACGTACCGCCTGCACTACGCCGACCACGGCGCGGGCCGAGCCCTGCTGGAGCGTGCCGAGCACCGCTGGCCCGACGCGCGAACCGCCCTCTCCCAGCGAGAAGAGGAGAACTGGGCCATGGCCTGGAAG
>JBFWJM010000329.1:0-3755 GCA_050253205.1 Desulfovibrionaceae bacterium | reverse complement strand
TTGCCGCTGACTGGTCCGAAGAAGTGAACCCACTTCTTGGGGCTCGCTGTACGGTGACGCCGGCTGGCTCGAAGGCACCTTCTCCGTGGCCTTCTGCGACTTCGCCGGTTCCTCCGTGGTCCACTCCGTCGGCGGCTGGGTCGCCCTCGCCAGCGCCATCGTGGTCGGCCCGCGCCTCGGCAAGTACACCGCCGACGGCAAGGCCAAGGCCATTCCGGGCCACAACATCCCCCTGGCCGCCCTCGGCGTGTTCATCCTCTGGTTCGGCTGGTTCGGGTTCAACCCCGGCTCCACCACCACGGCCGACGACACCATCGGCACCATCGCCATGGTCACCTCCCTGGCCGCCTGCGGCGGTTGCGTCGCGGCCCTGGGCTTCACCTGGCTGCGCTACGGCAAGCCCGACATCTCCATGACCATGAACGGCGCCCTGGCCGGCCTGGTGGGCATCACCGCCCCCTGCGCCACCGTCACCCCCACCGCCGCCATCATCATCGGCATCATCGCCGGTGTCCTGGTCGTGGTCTCCATCGAGTTCATCGACAAGGTCCTCAAGGTCGACGACCCGGTCGGCGCGGTTTCCGTGCACGGCGTGTGCGGCGCCTGGGGCACCATCGCCTGCGGCCTGTTCAACTCCGACGGCGGCCTGCTCTACGGCGGCGGCTTCGCCCAGCTCGGCGTGCAGCTCGTCGGCGCGGTCTCCTTCTTCGTCTGGGCCTTCGGCATGGGCTTCATCACCTTCTCGGTCATCAAGATGATCTTCGGGGTGCGCGTGAGCGCCGAGGAAGAGCGCGAGGGCCTGGACATCTCCGAGCACGGCTCCGAGGCCTACAGCAGCTTCCAGATCTTCACCGTCGAGTAACCCACCGAACCAATCGCAAGACTCTCCCAAGGAGGAACAGTCATGAAGCTCATTATCGCCTACATCCGCCCCGAGATGCTCTCCGAGGTGAAGCAGGCTCTGTACGCCAAAGGATTCTACTCCATGTCCGTGACCAACATCCTGGGCTCCGGCCGCCAGAAGGGTTTCACCGAAACCTACCGCGGCGTGGTCATCGAAGTGAACCTGCTCAAGAAGGTCCGCCTCGAACTGGGCGTCAAGGATGAAGACATGGAAACCGCCGTGGCCTGCATCCAGGGCTCCGCCCAGACCGGCAACGCCGGAGACGGCGTCATCTTCGTCCAGGAACTGGCCAAGACCCTGCGCATCCGCACCGGCGAAGACAACATCTTCGCCTGATCGCCAGGCGCGAATCCGTGATGGCGGCACAGCCGCGGGCCTGTGGCCCTGTGCGTGGCTGACCAGAACGAACGAACCATCCGGGCCGGGGCGGGCCTTACCGCCCCGGCCCTTCCATAACCAGCACCCCATGTCCACCGTCGCCACCATGCCCACAAGCCTCCGAGAGATCATCGACAACCGCCTGATCTCCTCCCATTTCCAGCCGCTCGTCTCCATCAAGCGCGGCGCGGTCTTCGGGGTGGAGGCCCTGGCGAGGGTCAACGACCCGGCCACCGGCGAGCCCATCAGCCCGCCCGATCTCTTCGCCATGGCCCGCGACGACGCGGAACGCCTCGAACTCGACAGGGCCTGCCGCAAGGCGGCCATAGAACATTTCAAGCCCCTGTTCCTCGAAAACCGCTCCCTGATGCTCTCCATCAACGTGGACGCCTCGGTGATCAACCACACCTGCCTCGGCTCGCAGAACCTGCTGCGCCAGGTCAAGGACTCGGGCGTGAGCCCCAACAACGTGATCATCGAGATCATCGAGTCCAATGCGGGCGACCTCGACGCGCTCATCAGCTTCGTGATCCACTACCGCAAGAACGGGTTCCTCATCGCCCTGGACGACGTGGGCGCGGGGTTCTCCAACCTCGACCGCATCCCCATGCTGACCCCGGACATCCTCAAGCTCGACCGCTCGCTCGTCTCGCGCATCGACCGCCACTTCCACAAGCTCGAAGTGGTCCGCGCCATCGTCAAGATGGCCCAGCGCATCGGGGCCATTGTGCTGGCCGAGGGCGTGGAGCGCAGCGAGGAGGTGCTGACCCTGCTGGAGGTGGGCGTGGACGTGTTCCAGGGGTTCCACTTCGGCCACCCCGCGCCCATGGCCGCGGAAATGGCCAAGGCCGAGCAGCGCATCCAGCAGGCCGCCGCCGCCTTCAAGCTGCACTCCATGGAGTGCATCTCCGCCACCAAGCGGCGCTTCTCGCAGTATGACCAGCTCATCCGCGAGCTCTGCGAGCGCATCGCCCTGCCAGGCGGCCCCAAGCTCGACCGCAGGCTCTCCGAGTGCCTCGACCTCTCGCCCAACATCGAGTGCCTCTACGTGCTCGACATGAACGGCGTGCAGTGCTCCACCACCATCTGCAACCCGGACAAGCTGCGCAAGCAGAAGCGCTTCCTCTACGAGCCCGCGCGCCTGGGTGCGGACCACTCGCTCAAGGAATACTACATGCCCATCAAGGCGGGGCTCACCAAGTTCACCACGGACCCGTACATCTCCATGGCCTCGGGCAACCGCTGCCTGACCATCTCCCAGGTGTTCTACGACGGCATGGGCGAGCCGCGCATCCTGTGCACGGACATGAGCGTGGACTAGGAGTTTCCCGAAACAGCATTTCCCCATCCCCCCGCGCCGCCGGTCCCCCCAACCCCCAGCACTCCCGGCGGTGCAACCGAAAAGGACGGCCTGATCCACCGTCCTTTTCTTTTTTTGCCAAAAATGGCGAGGCCCTGATGCGGCGGGCTCGGCCGTCCGCCATGCGCCTTCGTTTGTGCCATGGCTGTGTTTGCCCGCTGCCTTGGGCAAGCGTCTCGACCCGCCTGCCGCCCCGGCATGCCTATGCTTTGGGCCGCCGCCCGAGGCCGTCGCCCCGAACAACAGCCTCTGCCCCCGCCGAAGTCGCCACCTCCTCGCCCGGCCCGAAGCAGCGCAAGAAAAAGGGCGGAGGCCGAAGCCCCCGCCCTTGCGGTCGGTCGTTGGAGTGTGGTTGGAGACGGCTACACGCCGCAGGCGGTCTTGAGGTCGTCCGCCGCGTCGGTCTTCTCCCAGTTGAATTCCGGGCGCTCCCGGCCGAAGTGGCCGTAGTTGGTGGTCTTCTGGAAGATGGGTCGGCGCAGGTCCAGCCGCTCCAGGATGTAGTAGGGGCGCATGTCGAAGACCTCGCGCACGGCCTTGGTGAGCACCTCGTCGGGCACCTTGCCCGTGCCCATGGAGGTGACGACCACGGAGACCGGCTCGGCCACGCCGATGGCGTAGGCGATCTGCACCTGGCACTCCTCGGCAAGGCCGGCGGCCACCACGTTCTTGGCCACGTAGCGGGCCATGTACGCGCCGGAGCGGTCCACCTTGGAGGGGTCCTTGCCGGAGAACGCGCCGCCGCCGTGCGCGCCCGCGCCGCCGTAGGTGTCGTTGATGATCTTGCGGCCGGTGAGCCCGCAATCGCCCACGGGCCCGCCGATGACAAAGCGGCCGGTGGGGTTGATGTAGACCTTCAGCTTCTCGTCCACCAGGTTCTCCGGCAGCGAGTGCATGATGACTTCCTTGAGGATGGCCTCTGCGAGGTCGGCGTGGGCGATGGACTCGTCGTGCTGCGAGGAGACGACCACGTTGTCGATGCGCACGGGCTTGCCGTCATGGTATTCCACGGCCACCTGGGTCTTGCCGTCGGGGCGCAGGAAGTCGAGGATGCCCTCCTTGCGCACGTAGGTCAGCCTGCGGGAGAGCTTGTGCGCCAGGTAGATGGGCGTG
>JBFWJM010000328.1:0-3829 GCA_050253205.1 Desulfovibrionaceae bacterium | reverse complement strand
TGTGCCAGCGCGCCCACGGCCTGCGGGTCCGGGCAGTCGAAGAGCTTGCGCCCTTCTTCCAGGGTCAGGCGCTCGCCCAGCAGGGCCTTCCGGCGCACTTCCCCCAGTCCGAGGGCATCGTAGCGTGTTTTTTCCAGCATGATCGTATTGGTGGGGGGGGGTGTCGGGTTCAGTTCGGGCAGGGCCCTAGGCCTTGGCGAAGCAGGTTCACCACGGCGTCGATGCGTCGGCTCGCCTCTTCGCCTTGGACGCCGAACAGGCTGGCGTCCACACCGGGCACGCGTGCGCCCTGAAGAAAGCGCTCCAGCACGGCCTGGATCAGGAACAGCACGGCCGAGGTGTCCGCATCGGGCCGGATTTCGCCCTCGGAGCGGGCGCGGTCGATGATCGGCTCAAGGTAGCCTTCGAGCGAGCGGGCCACGATGCCCAGCAGCTTGTCCCGCAGGGGCGCGTTTTCCTGGAAGAGCAGCTTGAGGTAGATGCGGTAGAGCCGGGGGTGGTCGTCGATGAAGGCGAGCCCCGCGAGCATGGTGCCGCGCACCTTGCTGAAAAACCCCTCGCCGCTGGCCTCGGCCTCCCGCAGGGGGCGCTTGAGCTCCTCCAGGGAGTTGTGGAAGAGGTGCTCGAAGAGCCCCTCCTTGCTGCCGAAGTATTGGAACAGCGAGCCCTTGGCGATGCCCAGCCGCCGGACGATCCGGTTGATGGACGCCTGGTGGAAGCCATGCTCCGCGAATTCATCCTCCGCCGCTTCGAGCACGCGGTGGCGCTTGTCCGCCGGGAGGTTATCGAAGGTGTTGCCGCTCATTGCAATTCCTGGTAGTACAATAATTGAGATGGTGACCACCTGGTCACTGACCGGGTGGTCACTTTGTAGGCCCGCCCGGCGATCCTGTCAACCGCGCAGCCCGGAAATCTCATGCGGATACTGACCCTCGGCTACTCCACCTGCCCCAACGACACCTACATCTTCGGCCCGCTGGCCAGCGGTCTGGTGCGGGCGGGGGAGTATGGCTTCCACATCACCCTGGCGGACGTGGAGCGGCTCAACCGCTGGGCCGCAGAGGGAGAGCCCGACGTCTGCAAGGTTTCCGCAGCGGCGCTCCCGAAGCTGCTTGAGCGCTACTGGCTCCTGCGTGCCGGGGGGGCCGTGGGTTGGGGCGTGGGCCCGGTGCTCGTCGCCAGGGAGGCGGCCACTCCCCAGGATCTTCAGGGGCGGCGGGTGGCCATCCCCGGCCGGAACACGACGGCCAATCTGCTTTTCGGATTGCTGCTGGAGGAGCTGGGCGTCGAGGTGGAGCGGGTGGAGCTGGTGTTCGACGAGATAGAACCCGCCGTGCTTTCAGGCGACGTGGCCGCCGGGGTGCTCATCCACGAGGGGCGCTTCACCTACCAGCGGCGCGGCCTGCGCCTGGTGTGCGATCTTGGGGCGTGGTGGGAGGGCTCTCGCGGCCTGCCCATTCCCCTGGGGGGCATCGTCATGCGCCGCGACCTCGGCGAGGACGCCGCCCGCGCCGTCAACGAGGCCATCCGGCAGAGCCTGATCACCGCCAGGGGCGACGAATCTCTGGTCTGGCCCTACGTCATCCGCCACGCCCAGGAGCTCTCCCAGAGCGTGATCCTGGAGCATATCCGCACCTTTGTCACGCCGTACAGCCTGGACGTGGGCGAGGAGGGCGAGAGCGCCGTGCGCGCGCTGCTGGGCGCGGCGGGCCGCCCCGAGGAGCCCGGCGCAACGGCTCCAGCCCCCCTATTCGCCCCCTGCTAGCGCCCCCTGCTCCCGGTGGGCGCGGCGGTCCTGGCTGAGGACCACGCCCAGCAGCACCACGCCCGAGGCGAGATATTGCAGCAGGGTCAGCCGCTCCCCCAGGATGGCCCAGCCGAGCACCAGGGTGATGACCGGGATGAGGTTGGTGAACGCCGACGCCTGGTGCGCGGGAATCTTGCTCACCCCGTAGTTGTAGAGCCCGTAGGCCCCGATGGTGATGCCCGCGCCGAGGTAGAGGATCATCAGCGCGCCCTCCAGGCTGAAATGGGCGGGGAGCTCCGTGCCGGGCAAGAAGAGCGAGGGCAGGAAGAACACCGAGCCCGTGGTCGCCTGCACGGCCGTGAGGAACCAGGGCGAGTAGCGCACGCACAGCCGCTTCAGGGTGAGCATGTAGCCCGTGGCGCAGACCATGGCCATGAGCTCCAGGACGTTGCCGAGCACGGGATGGGGCGAGGCGTCCGTCTCCTGCGCGCCGAGGGAGAGCAGCACCGCCCCGACCACGGCCAGCAGGAATCCGGAAATGGTCCGGCGGGTGATGATCTCCCCGAGCCAGAACCGTGCCCCCACGGCGATCATCAGCGGCAGCATGGCCACGATCATGCCCGCCTGGGAGGCCTGGGTGTTTTGCAGGGCCATGGCCTCGAACACGAAGTAGCAGCAGGGCTCGCAAAACGCCATGAACAGCAGCCACTTCCAGTCGCCCGGCTGGTAGTTGACGTTGCGGAAGTTTTTGCGGAATGCCGCAAAGCACAGGGTGGCCACGAACATGCGGCCGAAGATCACCACCATGGGGTCGTAGTGGCGAAAAGCCACCTTCAGGGCGATGAAGGAGCTGGCCCAGAGGGTGGACGCCGCGAGCAGGGCGAGCACCGGGGCCGAGATGAACGGCTTTTCGCGCATGGATTACCGCTTCTGGCTGAAAGGCGTGGCGGGGGGGGGGCTGGGAAGGGCGTTCAGGGCGGGGTTGATCTCGCTCTTGCCCGAACGCAGCACGATGATGGTCTGCGTGGCGCGCACGGGTCCGATGTCGTTGATGCGCGTGAGCACGGCTTCCAGCCCGGCGGTGTCGTGGCAGCGCATCTTGAGCAGGAAGCACGCCTCGCCCACGGTGTAGTGGACCTCCAGGACCTCGGGGAGCTGGGCGAAGGCCTCGGCGGCCTCGTCCGCACGGCTCATCTCCGAGAGGAAGACGTGCGCGAATGCCAGGATGTGCATGTCGAGTGATTCCGGTGAGACCTCCACGGTGAACCGACGGATGACGCCGTTTTTTTCCAGGCGGCGCACCCGGCCGTGCACGGCGGCGGCGGAGAGGCCCACGGCCTTTCCGATGGCCGCGTTGGTCACCCGGGTGTCCTTTTGAAGGATATTCAGTATCTCAAGGTCGGTTTTGTCAACCATGCGGCGAGCCTCCGTGTGCGGTCGTCATAAGTCAACCGGACCGGGTTTGCAATGATTGGAATTCAAGAAAAAAGGCGACCCCGAAGGGTCGCCGTGATGAGCGCGGTGGGCTCGTGCTAGAAGCACATGGCCACGAGGTTGAAGGACTTGTAGCCGTTGTCGGGGTTTTCCGCGTAGCGGCAGCCAAGCGTGCAGTCCGAGCGCTTGTTGACGATTTCCTTGTCCGAGCCCTTGTAGTGGGGGCACTCGTTGTTGCAGCACACCAGCACCACGCCCCAGCCGGAATCCGGCGGGCCGACCCAGGGCTCCAGGGCTTTGCCGCAGTGGGGGCAGTCGTGGTCTTCCAGTTCGGTGTCGATGCCGGCATATGAAAAAATCATGGGGTCCTCGCTTTGCAGGGTGTGGTCCGTCCCAGCACAAATAAGGGCTCAGTCGGTTTCGTCAAGGGCGGGGGAGGCGGGTTTTTCCCCGGCGGCAAGCTCGCGCAGCAGCCGGAAGAGCTCGCGGAACTGGCGCGGGGGCTTGTCGCCCGCGCGCTCCCGCCGCGCACCAAGCACCAGCTGCCGCAGCCGCTGGCGCTCCTCGGGAAAGCGCCCGCCCAGGTCGTCGAGCAGTGCGTCGTCCCCTTCAAGCAGCCTGTCGCGCCAGCCCTCTATGCGCTGGAAC
>JBFWJM010000327.1:0-3845 GCA_050253205.1 Desulfovibrionaceae bacterium | reverse complement strand
GCTCTTCCGATCTGAAGTGGGCTCTTTTGTCCACGAGGGATTGGTGCGCTCCCCGCATACCAATGGCATAAGGTCTTCCACGGCTCGAAGACTCGCCTGGAATTCACTTATACCTGGGGCATAAGGTCTTCTACGGCTCGAAGACTCGCCTAGAATTCACTTAGCGCCGCAGATCGCCGCTTTTCAGCATGCTCTTCGGGCCGCTCAAAAGTGGTGGGATGCCAGGCGCGGGGATGCGCAGCAGGCCCGAAGTGGACTCTTCTGTCCACGAGGGATTGGTGCGCCCCCCGCAACGCCGCAGACCGCCGCTTTTCAGCGGCCCGAAACGTTGCGCAAGAGGTCGAGAACAGGCAGGGAGATACCCTGGAGGGCCCTTCGGTCGATCCAGGAGCGGTAGAGGGTCTCCATGTCGCGGTCGCCGGATTCGCGGAACCAGTCGCGGTTTCTCGCGGCGCGCTCCACGATCCTTTCCGGCTCGGCCAGGAGCCGTTCCACGTGGGCCAGGCGGCCACGCCAGCGGGCCTCTTGGTCTGGCTTTGCGGTGAGCATGGCGAGGCGCGCGGCCTCGCTGAAATGTTCCACGCTGGGGTGGAAGCCGCAGAGCAGCTCCTGCCATTCGAGGGCCCCTTCCCCGTCGCCGGAGTCTTGGAGGTGGGCCACCAGGGTTCTGTGGGCCTCCGTATGCAGGGGGTGTTCGTGGAGGAGGTCGGCCAGTTCGCAGGGGGCCTTGGTGAGGGGGGGCAGGTGCGCCGCCGCGAGGTAGGGCTCCAGCCAGGGCGTCAGGCGGATGCGCAGGCCTTCCAGGTGGGCGTAGCGCTGGAGGTCGGTGCTGAAGCAGCCCCGGCAGCGCTGGTCGAGCAGGCGGGCGTTGTCCTCCACGTGGTCGAAACGGCCCTCGGTGCGGCTGGTGTGGTGCAGGAACACGCTGCGCGGCTCGCAGGCTACGCGCATGCCCGAGCGCTTGAGGCGGCAGCAGAGGTCAAGGTCTTCGGAGCCGTTGCGAAAGCCTTCGTGGAAGCCGCCGAGGTCGAGGAAGAGGTCTCGCGGGAGGAGCAGGGCTGCGGCGCTCACGGCCTGGAAGGTGCGCGGCCGGGTGGCGGCGGGATGGTCGCCGGGGAAGCCGGAGAAGAGGTGCAGGGGGTGGAGGTTGGGGTCGAAGCTCACGCCCAGGTGCTGGACGCGGCGGGAGCCGGGAAAGAGCAGCAGGGGCGAAACAGCGCCCAGGCGGGGGTCATCCCGCAGGGCCCTGAAGAGCGGGTCGGGCCAGCCGGGGGTCAGTTCGGTGTCGTTGTTGAGTAAGAGCAGGTGCTGGCTGCTGGCGGTGCGCGCCCCGGCATTGCACGCGGCGGCAAAGCCGAGGTTTTCCTCCATGCGCAGATGGAGCCCGCGCTCGCCGAAGAGAGCGCGCAGCAGCTCGGGGCAGCGGGCGGGGGTTTCATCGGCGGAGCCGTTGTCCACCACGATGACCTGGTAGAACGCGCCGGGGGTGCAGCGGGCGAGGCTCATGAGGCAGGCCTCGGTAAGGGCCCACTGGCCGTACACGGGCAAGACCACGGAGAGGACGGTCATGACCTGGCCCCCGCCCCGGGGCGCATGGATGGTGCTCGACAGTGCATGTCGGGGCATCGTAGCACCATTCGCCCCCCGCGCACAACGCCCTGGAGCCGCCCGGAGGAGGGGCCTTGAGCCCGGCCCGCAAAGCGGGTATGAAGCCCCACCAAGCGTCAAGGAGACGAAATGCGCATTGAAAGCACCCCGGTTCAGGCCAATCCCGAGTTCGATATGTTTTTTTACGCGGAAATCAGCCAGGAACAACGGCTGGAGCACGAACTGCTCATGCGGCTGGAAGAGCGCTGGAACGCCTGGCTGGAGCACCTGCGCGTGTATGAGCTGAAGAACGTGGAGGGCGCGGGCGGCTGGCTGCTCGTGTATCTCGACACGCCCGTGCAGGAGGAGATCGACGCCATCTGGGCGGACTCGCCCTCCGAGGGCCTCGGCCTGCACTCCCTGGCCGTGACCATGGTCATGTCCGAGGCGCGGGAGAAGATTCCCCAGCTCGCGGACAACCAGAGCGCCCCGCTGCCCACGCCCGTGGCCCCCATCCAGGACGCCTTCGAGGCGCTGGGTCTGGAATGGAACAGCGAGACCACCGTGGACCGCAAGTACACGGTCTTCACCTACTTGCCGTACAAGGGCGGCTGCGCCCTCTGCGCCATGGAGGAGGAATGCCCCACCAAGCAGCTGGCGGACCGCTGGAGGCGCAAATGAGCGCTGGCTACACCGCCAAGGACATCCTGAGCCTCCAGGTGGCCCCGGCGCTGGGCTGCACCGAGCCCGTGGCCGTGGCCCTGGCGGCGGCGGCAGCGGCCTCGCTGCTGCCCGGGGAGGGGTTCGACTCCCTGGCCGTGCGCGTGGACGCCAACGTGTACAAGAACGGCCTGGCCGTGACCATCCCCGGCTCGGAAGGGCTCCAGGGGCTCGACACAGCCGCCGCCCTCGGGGCACTGGGGGGCGACCCGGCCCTGCGGCTGGAGGTGCTGCGCGGGCTCGGCCCCGAAACCGTGCACGCGGCGCGGGAGGCCCTCGGCGCGGGCAGGGTTGCGGTGGACATCCTGCCCGACACGCACGGCCTGACCATCGAGGCCGTGCTCACCCGGGGCGAGCGCTCGGCCGCCTGCACCATCACCCGGCTGCACGACAACATCACGGGACTGGCCGTGGACGGCGCCCCCCTGGCCAAGCACCCGCTGCTGCGCGCGCCCGGCCCGGAGGGGAACGACCGCCTGGCCGAGCTGGAGGCCTGGCTCAAGGAGCGCACGCTGCCGGAGCTGCTGGCCCTGCTCGACGGGCTCGACGACGACGACCTCGCCTTCCTGCGCGAGGGGGTGGAGCGCAACCTCGCCCTGGCGCGGCACGGCCTCAAGCACGGGCCCGGCCTGGGCATCGGCAGGGGGCTGGAGCGGTTGGTGCGCCAGGGACTGCTGAAGCGCGACATGGCGCTGGCCGCGCGCATGCTCGCCTCGGCCGCGTCGGACGCGCGCATGGCCGGGGTGAACCTGCCCGCCATGAGCTCGGCGGGCTCGGGCAACCACGGGCTCACGGCCATCCTGCCCATCGTGGCGGTCATGGACTTCATCACCGCCACGGAGCGGGACATGCTGGAATCCATCGCGCTGTCGCACATGGTCACGGCCTACGTGAAGGCGCACACGGGCAGGCTCTCGGCCGTGTGCGGCTGCTCCGTGGCGGCCGGGGCCGGGGCCGCAGCGGGGACGGCCCACCTCCTGGGCGGCACGGCCGGGCAGATCGCCGGGGCCATCAAGAACCTCATCGCGGACCTGGCAGGGGTGATCTGCGACGGGGCCAAGGCGGGCTGCTCCCTCAAGCTGGCCACGGCTGCGGGCTCCGCCGTGCTGGCGGCGCTCTTCTCGCTCCAGGGCATCAATGTCCTGGACACGGACGGCATCGTGGGGGCCACCAGCGAGCAGACCATGCGCAACATGGGCGAGATATCCACCCTGGGCATGATGGAGACGGACCGCGTGGTGCTGGACATCATGATCAAGAAGCGGCTGGCGGGGTAGCCAGCGGGCGAGCGGACGGCGGGAACCACACGCCGCCGCAACGGACAGTCGGTTTCAGGCCGGGAGGAAGGCCGCCCGCGCGGGCGGGGTCTTGTGCTCGAAGAGCCTGGCCACGGCCTCGCGGCTGCCGGGGCCGAGCCGCAGGTCCGCCACGGGGAGCCCCGAGGCCGCGCCGCCGTGGAGCAGAAGCGCCCTGTCCACAAACTCGGCGTCCAGGAAGCTGGCGCTGACCACACCGCCGCGCGCACCGCCACGTGCGCC
>JBFWJM010000326.1:0-3874 GCA_050253205.1 Desulfovibrionaceae bacterium | reverse complement strand
CCTGAACCCGCTGCACGTCTATTGCCGCCTGCGGGACATGGGCCTCGCCGCGCCCACTGCCCGGCGGCTGGCCGCGCGCTGGGAGCGGCTCGTGTACGGCCCTGTCCTCTCCTGATCTTCCGCCCTTCCCCCGGTGTTCAGCGCTCCGAGCGCAGCCGCTCGCGGCCCATGTCCGTGATTTCCCAGCGGCCTCCGGCGACCTCGATGAGCCCGGCGTTCTTGAGCGAGCGGGCGAAGCGGCGGCCCGTGTCCGCCGGGCGGCCCACGGCCTCGGCCAGCCCTTCGTCGTCCAGCGGGGCGTCGAGGATGGCCTCCAGGGCGGTTATGGCAAGGCGGCTCAAACGGCCGTCGGGGTCGAAGCAGGGCATGGATCGTCCTTTATTTCGTGTATGGGGGTCAGATGTTGATCTCACGCACGGCCAGCAGCCGCGCCAGGAGGATGCCCGCGCCAAAGCCCCAGGCCAGGTTGCTCACCAGGGCAATGGCCACCATGACCACGCAGACGAAGAGCTCGGAGCGGGTCTTGAGGTCGATGACGTTCAGCGCGAGCTGGGAACCGCCGAAGACCAGCAGCACGCCCAGCACCCCCAGCGGCAGCAGCCGGACCACGTGCAGGCCCGTCTCTCCGGTGGTCAGCGCCAGGAGCACGAACATCCCGCCGATGAACAGGTTGGAGCCGAGGTTGCGCGCGCCGAAGCGGTAGTGCGCGGCGAGGCCGCCCGCCCCGTGGCACATGGGCATGCCGCCCACCAGCGTGGAGAAGAGGTTCGAAAGGCCCATGGACACGCACAGGGCCCGGTCCGTCACCCGGTGTTCCCCCTCGGGGTAGACCTGGTTGGAGTAGTCCCGGTTGGCGATGACCGCGTTGCCCAGCGTCATGGGCAGTTGCGGCAGCACGAGGGAAAGAAAGGCGAAACCGATGTCCGCGCTGGTGGGCAGGCCGAAGGGCAGCACCTCTGGCAGGTGCAGGCCGAACTCCACCCCCGAGAGCCCGGGGCCGAAGGCGAGCCCCAGCGCGAGCCCCCCGCCCACGGCCACCAGCCCGGCGGGAACGCGCCGACTATCGATGAGCAGCAACACCAGCACGCCGAAGACCACGCCGATGACGAGGCTCATGGGTACGGAGAAACCGGGGAGCGGGATGTCCGGCAGGGAGAGCCACGGCTCGGAAACGACGCCGCGCTGGAGGGTGGAGCGGCCCACGATGAACTCCACGCCCTTGATGAGCAGGAGCAGCCCCGTGGAGAACTGCACCCCGCGCACCACGCTCCGTGGCACCAGGCGCGTGAGCGCGGCCACCAACCCCGAGAGCCCCAGCACCAGCAGCACCACGCCGAGCAGCAGCCCGGAGGTGGTGATCTGCGAGCCCGAAAGCGCCGAGGTGATGGCATAGGCCGCCACCACCTTCATGGGCTGCACGGCGATGGGCACGCCGTAGTATGCGCCGCCCAGCAGATAGAGCAGGCCCACGGAGAGGAACAGGCCCGTTGGCGAGAGGCCGTTGACCATGATCATCCCCACGGCCAGGGGGATGAGCGTGCCGAGGTCGCCGAGTGCGCCGGAAAGCTCCATGCGCGAATATTGAATCCGATGCGATTCCATGCTCTTGGGCTCCATGCGAAACGATCCCTTGCTCCGCCGCTCCAGCTATAGCCCTAAAGGAAAGTCACACGGGGGACAAGTGCGGCGGGCTGGAAATCCGCGCCGCGCCCCGAGCCGACATCCATTGACACGCGCCCGGCCCGGTGTTCTTATCCCGCCAATCTTCGCACAAGGAGCCCGCCATGCAATTGAGAGTCGCCAGGGATTACAAGCGCGAATCGGCCCAGGCCAGGCTGATCATGGAGTCGCTGCCGTACATCCGCGAGTTCTACCACAAGACCGTGGTCATCAAGTACGGCGGGCACGCCATGATCGACGATACCCTGAAGCAAAGCTTCGCGCGGAACATCGTCCTGCTCAAGTACATTGGCATCAATCCGGTGATCGTCCACGGCGGGGGCCCGCAGATCGGCAAGATGCTCACCGCGCTGGGCATCGAGTCGCACTTCCGGCAGGGCCACCGCGTCACGGACCAGGCCACCATGGATGTGGTGGAGATGGTCCTGGTGGGCAAGGTGAACAAGGAGATCGTCAACCTCCTGAACCTGGGCGGCGGCAAGGCCGTGGGCCTCTCGGGCAAGGACGGCATGCTCATCACCTGCGAGAAGAAGGAGATCGCCATCACCAGGGAGGACGCCCCGCCCGAGCTGCTGGACCTCGGCAAGGTGGGCCAGGTGACGCACATCAACTCCGGGGTCATCCGCTCGCTGGAGAAAGAGGGCTTCATCCCGGTCATCGCGCCCGTGGGCGTGGACGAGAACGGCGAGACCTACAACATCAACGCCGACGCCGTGGCCGGGGCCGTGGCCGCCGCCCTGGGGGCCAAGCGTTTGCACCTGCTCACGGACGTGGCCGGGCTCATGGACGGCGAAGGCAAGATCATCCAGTCCATGAACTCCACCGAAGCGTTCAAGGCCATCGAGGACGGCGTGGCGGCCGGGGGCATGATCCCCAAGCTGCACTGCTGCCTGGAGGCCCTGGCCTCGGGCGTGGAAAAGGCCCACATCATCGACGGCCGCGTGGAGAACTGCGTGCTGCTGGAGCTGTTCACCAGGGACGGCATCGGCACCGAGATCGTCCGCGACAAGGAGAGCCCGCTCACCGGCTCCGTACTCTACGGGGAGCGCTGAGCCGGGCCAGCAGCCCCCCATCACAGCGGCCGAAGCCATACGACAAGCGCGCCCCGGCAGCCCCACGACCATGCCCGAACGCTCCCCAAACCCAACCGCCCCCCTGGCGGCCGTGTGCATCGTCAGCCGCAGGAACAGCGACAAGACCGCCCTCGGCCTGGCCCTGGCGCGGGAGCTCAAGGCCCTGGGCAAATCCGTGGCAGTGGTCAGGCACACGGGCCATCACCAGCGGCCGGACGGTGTCTGCACCCCCGATACCCCCGACACCGCGCAATACAAACTCCTGGCCGACGCGGTGCTGACCCTCTCCCCGGAAGAGACCGCCCTCACCTGGCCGCGCGAGCGAACCCTGCTGGAAATGCTCCCCCTGCTCACGGCCGACGTACTCCTCGTAGAGGGCGGCGAGCGGCTCGGCTGGCTGCCGCGCATCGTGCTCACCCGGCCGGAAGCGGAGTGCGCCCCCGCTTCCTTCGACGGCGATGACGACGCCGAAGCCCTCGACAGAGGGCTGGCCCTGGCCGTGACCACCCGGGAGCAGGCCGACCCGGCCGGGCTCGCCCGGCTCGTGCTGGAGCGCGGCTTCGCCCTGCCGGGCGTCTCCTGCGGGGCCTGCGGACGCAAGGGCTGCGCCGCCTTCGCACGGGACATGGTGGCCGGGCGGGCCACGTTGGACGAATGCGTTACTGCAAATCAATCCCTTGTAAAAATAGTTTGTTCCGGATCAACATTCACAATCAATCCATCTCGTGCCGGGCAATTCGCCACGGGTCTGCGGGCCCTGCTCGCCGGGTTCGGCATTCCCGCCTCCGGCGCCCTGACCATCACCCTGGAGGGCACATAAGCAGGTGGGAGTCAGGCTCCCCTCCTCCCGTGCACCGGAAGGCGTGGCGGTTCCCTTGGAGAGCGCCTCACAGCCCATTGGGATTGCACTGATTAACCCCTGAATTGGCCCCGGAACTGGCCCCGAGACAGGTCGCGGAACTGGCCCCTGAACTGGCCCCGAGACTGGTCGCGGAACTGGACATCCGGATCAGCGTGAAGGGTGCCGGGCCGGGCCGCACGCTGCTGGAGGCGGAAGGCCTCCTGCCCATCCCCGAGGACGGCGGATTCCGCGCCGGGGACGAAGTGGAGGTCTGGCTGCT
>JBFWJM010000325.1:0-3876 GCA_050253205.1 Desulfovibrionaceae bacterium | reverse complement strand
ACCGTATCGTGGTGCTGGTGGATAATCCCGCCGCCCATGAGAACGTCACGCGCTTTCTCGCCAGTTGCAACTATCTTGTGGAGCCCGGCGCCGGGGCGGACCGCGTGGTGGCCGCTGCCCCGTCCATCACCGGGGACGACGCCACGGCCACGCCCATGACCGAGGAGGAGATCATGGCCTCCTGCCCCATCACGGGCGGCGGGAGCAAGCCCGCCGAGAAGATCGCCGTGTTCATCACCTCCGACGTCATGGGGCGCGGCGACGACGAGCTCGGCTCCAAGCTCATGAAGAACTTCCTGCTCACCCTCCAGGAACTGGGCAACACCCTCTGGCGTATCGTCATGGTCAACGCCGGGGTGCGCTTCGCCGTGGAAGGGTCCGATTCCCTGGAGACCCTCAAGGCCCTGGAGGCCTCGGGCGTGGACATCCTCGTCTGCGGCACCTGCCTGGAGTTCTTCGGCCTGCTTGAGCACAAGCGCGTGGGCGTCACCACCAACATGCTCGATGTGGTGACGTCTCTGGCCAATGCCTCCAAGGTCATCAAAATCTAGGCAGATTGCCCCCGAACGGCGGTCTGCTGCGTTGCCGCGAACGGTTCAGTGCCTCGCGTATGAAAGAATACGCTGCGGCCCTGAACCGTTCTTGCGCCTTGCATCCCACCATCCGGGAACAATCTGCGGGGGCGTGGGGTGTCGCGCGGACGCCGAATGCCGTCGCATGTCGGCCCGGGCCGCGTCCTGGCGCCTCCCATCCCACCCCTATTGAGCGCCCTGCACGGCGGCGCATGCTTTGGGATGGGAAGCGACCAGCGGAACCGTTCCTGCGCCTCCCATCCCACCTCCGGGAACAATCTGCGGGGGCGAGGGGCGGGGATGTGGCGCAGAGGGCGAATGACCTGCGGGTGCGTGGATACGATGGAATCGCAGTGGGAACCGGATGACATGCTGCGTGGGCCGCGTCCTCACACCTCCCATCCCACCTCCGGGAACAATCTGCGGGGGCGAGGGCCGACGCGCAAGTGGGAAGCCGCTCCCAGGTAGGGTGTCTCGCCCGCTCGCCTTGTCCGCTTACGACCTAAAGGGCCAAGCGCGGTGGGCCTGTGCCCCGAGAGCCATCGACCCCGGTCGCGCGAATCCACCCCGCCCGGGCCGCACATCTTCGGATTCCCACCCCCACGATGAAAGCGTCTCGTACATGCCGCCCCCGTACATGCCGCCCTCGTACGTTCCGCTTCCGGGGTCATTACGTTTGACACGCGCGCCAAGCCGGGTCATGAAGAGGCGGCCCGGCGCGACGCCAAACCCGCATCCGCCAGCGCTGCTACTCATGGCTGGAAACGAATAATCAGCTGATCATAACACAACATTCCAACATATAGCGTGCAATAATGGTTGATACGCCGAACGAAACTATCCGCCTGAACAAATATCTCGCCTCCTGCGGCGTGGCCTCCCGGCGCGGCGCGGACGAACTGGTGGCCGCCGGGCGCGTGCGCGTCAACGGCGGGCCCGCCGAGTCGGGCATGCGCATCGACCCCGACAACGACCAGGTGGAGGTGGACGGCAGAGCCGTGCGCTTGCCCCAGGCCACACCCCGCGTCTTCGCCCTGCACAAGCCCGTGCAGGTGGTCACCACGGCCAGCGACCCTCAAGGCCGCAAGACCGTGCTCGAACTGCTCCCCAAGGACATCCGCGCGCTGCGCCCCTTTCCCGTGGGGCGGCTCGATTTCTTCTCCGAAGGCCTGCTGCTCCTGACCACGGACGGCGAGCTCTGCAACCGGCTGACCCACCCGAGCCACCATCTGCCCAAGGTCTACCGCGTGCAGGTCAAGGAACAGGTGCCCGAGGCCGCCCTGGCCGCCATGCGCCGGGGCATGACCCTGGCCGAGGGCGAAAAGCTCGCCCCTGTGCAGGTGGAGGCCGCAACGGGCTTTCGGAATTCCATCATCCTGACCATGACGCTCATCCAGGGCGTGAATCGCCAGATACGCCGCATGTGCCGCGACTTCGGCCTGACCATCGTGCAGCTCAAGCGCGTGGGCCAGGGGCCGATCCAGCTTGGCGACCTTCCCGTGGGCGCGTACCGCGAAATCACGGGCAAGGAGCTCCAGGAACTGCGCCGCGCGGCCGGGCTCGGCTGATCTCCCCCGGCGCCGCTTTCCTCGCCAATGCTGCCCTGCATTGAATTTTCCTTTTAAAATCATAGCAGAAGCAACATACATAGCGCGCGATGCAGCGCCTCGCGCCTACCCGGTGGGGAATGCCCGTCTGCGGGAAGCATTGCCCGCTATCCTTCTCCGCTCCGTGCTTCGCGGGGCTGGCTTCCTCCCCTGGGAATGCGCACGCCATGTCCCGCGAAGCCCTTCGGACCCGACGAACCATCCGAAAAAAGACAGCGCCTTCCCATCGGGAAAGCGCTGCCGGATTGAGCCTTCATGTCGCCGTGTTGGCGTTGCCCATAGCGGGCTATGGATGGCCGGGCGTCAGCAAACGCGCGCCAGTTCCCCGCGCGTGATTTCCAGGAGCAGCCGGGGCTCCAGCTCGAACAGGGCGTGCGGCGTCCCCGCCGCAGCCCAGATGCGCCCGTGCGCCAGGAGGTCCTGGTCCACCAGGGTCTTCAGCGGGGTCGCGTGGCCCACGGGCGGCACCCCGCCGATGGCGTAGCCCGTCACCTCGCGCACGAAGTCGGGCTTGGCCATGGCCACGGGCTCGCCCACGAGCGCCTCCACCAGTTTGGTGTCCACGCGGTTGGCCCCTCCGGCCACAACGAGCAACGGCTCGCCGCTCTTCTTGCCTTGAAAGATCAGCGACTTGGCAATGCATTCCACCGCGCAGCCAACGGCCTCCGCCGCTTCCACGGCCGTGCGCGTGGAGGCCGGGAGCTCCCGCACCACCAGCTCCGCGCCGTGGGCGCGCAGGGCCTCCTGCACGCGTGCCGCGCTCTGCGAGAGCGGATTACCGCTCATTGCGCGCCCCCTTCCTGGCCGGGTTCGGGCTGGGTGTTGTCCTGGACAATGGACCCCTCCGGCGGAGTGAACTCGAAGGTGGCGTCGGGCACGTCCACGTCGAGCTGGAGTGTGGTCAGATGGATTTCGTTGGCGTTGCCCTGGTAGTCCACGGTCATTATCCTGCGCAGCACGAAGGTCTCGGGCTCCACCCCGAGGTAGGCGAGCATCATGCCCGCCTCGGGCTGGTGGGGCACCAGGCGCAGCAGCACCAGGCCGGAGTCCTTCCAGTGTTCCTTGAGCCTTTCATCCCCATCCCAGACGGACTCCACCCGGAAGTCTTCCTTGAGGTTGGCCTGCCCGGAGATGAATCGCAGCAATGTCTTTGAGTTGAGCATCTGCGGCAGGGGCATCTTGGTGGCCGTGTCCAGGTCGGCGATGTAGTCCCACACCGTCTCCGGGCCCACCACGATGGTCTCCCGGGCTTCTTCGGGTTCGCGGGTTTCCCAGCGCACCAGGGAGGGATTGCGGTACCAGATCTCCCCGCGCGATTCCGTGGAGATGCCGATAACCGCACGGGTCTGCACCTGGACGAAGTCCGTCTTGAAGGAACGGATGGCCTCGTACCGCGCCTGGATGCGGTCGGCCATGTCCTCGGTGATGTCGTCCATGGCCAGGGCCAACGAAACCCCGAGCAGCGAAAGAACGATCAACAGGGAAGCGATACGGCTGAAAAGGCGCATATTCAACCTCCAACGAGATGATATTGCATGCTATTGATGAAAAAACGACGTAACAACCTGTTACTTGATGACCTTTCGCGGCTTGGAGCCGTCCGCCGGGCCCACGATGCCGTCCGCCTCCATCTGCTCCACAAAGCGGGCCGCGCGGTTGTAGCCGATGCGCAGGTGGCGCTGCACAAGCGATATGGA
>JBFWJM010000324.1:0-3886 GCA_050253205.1 Desulfovibrionaceae bacterium | reverse complement strand
GGCGCGGTCCTCTCCCCGGAGGGGCGCGACCGGGCGGCCGAGGTCTTTCTGGAGGGCCTGGCCCGGGGACGGCGGGAGCTGGTCGAGATCCTGGAGGTGCGCCGGATTCTGGAGCCGTCCATCGCGGAGATGGCCGCGCGCAAGGCCGCCCCGGCGGACCTGGCCCAGCTGCGCATGCTCCTGGCCTGCCAGCGCCGGGAGGTGGCCTCCGGCGGCACGGGCCGCGACGCGGACGCCGCCTTCCACGCCTGTCTGGCCCGCATCGCGGGCAATTCCCTGCTCCTCGGCATGGTCGAGGACATCGCCGGGCGCTTGGCCGAGACCCGCGAGGCCTTCCTCCTGGAACGCGAAACCCACCGCATGGCCGCCCTGGTGGCCCACGAGACCGTGCTGGCCGCCGTGGCCGCGGGCGACGCTCCGGCCGCCGCGCGGGCCATGCGCGACCACCTGGACCGCATGACGCCCGCCTTCACCGGGTCATGGAAAGGCGGCGAAGATGCCGACCGACAGCTGACGATCCTTTCGCAACTTGCCTGAATACAAGACGGACGATCGCCGACTATGGCGGATCAGAGCGGGCAGGCGCGGGGCAGGAGCACGGTCACGTAAGTCCCCTCGGGGTCCGAGGTGCGCATCCGCACCGAGCCGCCGTGGGTCTTGGCGATGAGCCGGGCCGAGTAGGTGCCCAGGCCCGTGCCGCCGGGCTTGTCCGCCGTGGCGTACTTCTCGAAGAAGCGGTCGCGCACGGCCTCGGGCACGCTGCCCCGGTTGTGGATGGTCAGGGCCCAGCACTCCTGCTCCGGCTCCAGGCTCACGCTCACCCGGCTGTCCGGCGGCGAGGCCTCCACCGCGTTCTTGATCAGATTGGTGAAAAGCGTCTCCAGGTGCCGGGGCTCGCCCATGAGCGGGCAGGATTCGCCGCCGGGCCAGGCCCGGCCCTCGCGCCGCCAGACCAGGGTCAGCCGCTTGCGCCGGATGAGCGGGTCGAGCAGGCTCTCCACCTTGCCCAGCAGTTCCGAAAGGTCCACGGGCTCCGGCGAAAGCACGTAGTCGCCCTGCTCCATGTGCAGCAAATCCAGGGAGGTGTTCAGGATGTTCAGCACCTGCTCCCCGGCCTCGCCCATGGCCGTGAGCAGGGCCCGCTGGCGCTCGGACAACCCGCCGTCGCGCAGCAGCGTGCGCACCAGGCCCACGATGCCCGTGAGCGGGGACTTGATGTCGTGGCGGGCGATGCGCTCCACGTCCTCCCGCAGCCGGGCCAGGGCGTGCTGCTCGGTGATGTCGCGGGAAAAGGCCGCCACCAGCGCCACCTCGCCGCTCCGGCCCAGCACGGGCCAGAGATTGTGCTCCAGGCGGCGGCCGTCGCGCTCGTCCTCGAAGCGCAGACCCCGGCCCAGACAGAACACGTCGTGCATCCGCGCGAGCCGGTCCTCGAACAGGTTCCAGGGAACGAACTCCGCCAGGCTGCGGCCGTGCATCTCCTCGGGCGTGCTGTTGAAACGCGTCGCGCCCGAACGGTTGACCGCCACCACCGTGCCGTCCACGTCCAGAAGCAGGGCCGCGTCGTCCTCCGCGTCCAGAAGCACCCGGGCCAGGGCCTGGCCCCGGCGCAGACGCTCCTCGGCCAGGCGCTCCACCGGCCCGCGCACGAGCACCACCCGCGCCGCGCCGTCCGGGGCCTCGGGCAACCGGGCCACGTCCAGGAACACGTCGCGGGGGCCGTCCGGGGTCTTCAGCCGGGCCATGGCCAGACCCGGAGGATGCGGGTCCAGGGCCACCTCGGCCCCCGGTCCCAGCTCCACGAAATCGCGGCCCGAAAGATCGTCATCGGAACGCCGCAGCAAACGGCGCAAGGCGGAATTGGCGTAGAGCACACGGCCCGAGGCGTCGAGCACGGCCAACCCCAGGGGCAGCGCCTCCAGCAGGCGGGCGGCGAAGGCCGGGGCCTCCGCCGTGGGCGAGTCCTTGGGTCCGGGCATCCCTCCTCCAAGGTCGGCCGAATGGGCGGTGTGACAAAAGTGCCCCATTTGACGGACAAACGCCCGTTCTGTCAACGCCCGGCTTCGCCGGTTCACGGAAAGGCCCGGCTTCGCCGGTCTACAGAAAGGCCAAGAGACTCCCGGCCTCCTGCCTTTCTGAAACGAGCCGCCCGGCTTCGCCGGTCTGCGGAAAGGCGAAGAGGCTCCCGGCTTTCGTCTTTCCGAAGCGGACCGAAGGCCCCTGAAAGGCGGACGCGAGGAGTGTTTTCACGAGCAGGCAGGGGCAAGTCAGGGTCGGCCGACAACGGACACGACACGCGCCGCCGAGGGCTGAACGGGAACCGGGAGTGCGCGGCCCCTTGCCTTGTCGTGAAAATACCCGAGGGCCCGCCCGGCTTCGCCGGTTCATAGAAAAGCGAAGAGGCTCCCGTCTTTCGTCTTTCGGAAACGGGCCGCCCGGCTTCGCCGGTCTACAGAAAGGCCCGGCTTCGCCGGTCTACAGAAAGGCCAAGAGGCTCCCGGCCTCTTGCCTTTCTGAAACGGGCCGAAGGCCCCCCCTAGAGGATGGGGTTGGTGACGGGCAGCCGCACGGACCAGGAGGACTCCTGGGTCGGGATCGCGGCGGCCTCGGCGTCGGCCAGGGTGGGCCAGTCGGTCAGGACGGGAGCGGGAACGGGAACCGGGGCCGGAACCCGGGCCGGGGTGGTGGCGGCGGGCTCGGGCGCGAGTCGAGGCGTGGGCGCGGCGGCCTGGACGGTTTCAGGCGCGGCCAGATCGGCCAGCAGCACGGAGTCGAAGGGCGAAGGCAGGGTTTCGTGGGCCTCGGGCGCGGCCTCGGGCAGGGCGGCCACTCCGTAGGTCTCGGAGAGCGAAGCCAGGGAGGCCGCGGCCACGGGCGCGGGGCCCTCGCGGTCCAGGCCGGTTTCCCAGGGACCGGCATAGTCCGGGCCGTCCAGGATGTCGACCACGGTGGCGATCTTGTCCTGGATCACCTCGTCGGGGGACTTGTCGTTCACGGCCATCTCGTAGCCGTACTCGCAGACGGAAAGCGCGGTCCCGGCATACTGCACCGGGCCGCCGAGAACATAGCCGCCCACACTCACGGCGGCGCCGACGACCATGCAGCCGGACAGCGCCGGAAGGCAGGCCAAAAGAAGGAGGGCCACGAGACGTTTCATCGGTCTCTCCATCTAAAGAAACTCGCTAGCCTGTTTCGACCTTTTTGTAAAGAAGGCCGGTCGGCCATGGACGACGATTTCCCGTCACCCTTTCGGGAGGCATGCAAATTTCGGCCCCTTCGGCGCGTTACGGAAAAGCAGGGGAAAGGCTCTTGCCTCTTCCGCCTTTCCATAATCCGGCGAAGCCGGGCCGAAGCCCCCTTCTCTATGCCTCCGCCGCGGGCGCCAGGATGGCGCCGAGCACGGCGTCGAACTCCTCCAGGCTCACGGGCTTGGCGATGTAGCCGTTCATCCCGGCGGCCAGGAAGCGTTCGCGGTCGCCCTTCATGGCGTGGGCGGTCATGGCCACGATGGGAATGTCGCGGGCCTTGGGGGCCTCGCCCTCGCGGATGCGGCGGGTGGCCTCCAGGCCGCTCATCTCGGGCATCTGGATGTCCATGAGCACGCAGTCGTAGGTTCCGTGCGCCAGGAGGTCCAGGACCTGACGCCCGTTCTCGGCCAGGGTCACGGAGTGCCCGGCCTCCTCCAGGAAGCTCATGGCCGCGAGCTGGTTGATCTTGTTGTCCTCGGCCAGGAGGATGCGCAGGCCCTGGGGCTTGCCCAGGGGGGAGCCGGAGCGGGCCGGGGGCGCGGGCGGCGCGTCGCCCTCGACGGCGGCGTGGGCCAGGATGTGCAGGATGACCTTGGTGCCCCGGCCGGGCTCGGACTCGATGCGCACCTCGCCGTCCA
>JBFWJM010000323.1:0-3901 GCA_050253205.1 Desulfovibrionaceae bacterium | reverse complement strand
CGGGGCTGGAACGATCACTTCAAGATATATACTCCTGGGAATGGTCTTTTTTGGGGTCACTTGCGGAACGTGGCTCTATAGCGCTTGTTGTCCGGGGCGTCAAGGGCCGCGGGGCTGTTTTTCGCGGCGGCCGGGCCGGGCTGCCGCGCACCCGGCGGGCTTCCGGTTTGCCCGCTTTGGTGCTACCCCTCCTGTACTGTGCAATCAACTGACTCTAGCCGCCAGGGGCGGGTGTTGTCAAAGCCTTCCACGGGCTTCGGACCACATGGCTCCCCGGCGGCCTCACGGAGGACCGGAACATGGCCAATGCCATCGACAACCACTGGAACATACGCCTGGCGGACGCGGCCAAGGCGCTGGAAAAAAACAACTTCGAGGCGCACGTCGTGCAGAGCGGCGATGACGCGCGCGAGCTGGTGCTCGGCACCCTCCTGCCCGCGCTGGTGGAGGCCCACCCGGCCCACGGCGAGCCGTTTCGCATCAGCTACGGCGGCATGGCCACCCTGGCCGAGTGCGGGCTGCACGCCGCGCTCCTGGAGCTGCCCGGGGTGGAGGTGCTCGATACCTGGGCCCCGGGCCTGACCCCGGAGGAAAAAAACGAGCTCCGCCGCCGGGCGCTGCTGGTGGACCTCTTCTTCACCTCCACCAACGCCCTGACCATGGACGGAACCCTGGTGAACCTCGACATGATCGGCAACCGGGTGGGCGCGCTGGGCTTCGGCCCGAGGCACGTGGTGGTCATCGCCGGGCGCAACAAGCTCGTGGCCGACCGGGACGCGGCCGTGGCGCGCATCAAGGAATACGCCGCCCCGGTGAACGCCACGCGCCTGAACAAGAAGACCCCCTGCGTGAAAGCGGGCCGCTGCATGGACTGCAAGAGCCCGGAGCGCATCTGCAACGTCTGGACCGTGCATGAGAAGTCCTTCCCGGCCGGGCGGGTGAAGGTGGTGCTGGTGAACGAGGACCTGGGCTTCTAGCAGGCTGTTGAAAAAGTGCGATCTGCTGCGTCAGCGAAAAAATCCAGACCGCATATGCATGCGCAATACATTGCGAGTCCTGGATCTTTTTTTCACTTGCTTGCAGCTCATGCTTTTTGAACGGCCTGCGAAAAATGAGTTGTTCAACAGCCAGCTAGGGGGGGCGATGGCAGGACCGCACCGGGGCCACGACCGATTCTACCGCGAGGCCGTCTCCCGCCGGGGGGGGGAGGTCTCGTTCCAGGCCGCCGTGGGCGAGAGCGACCTCTGGATCACCGCGCTCCAAGACATCTCGCGCCATGTGGCGGACTTCCTCCACGAGGTGCGCGGGGCCGTCATGGCCTACGCCGTGCTGCACCCGGAATTTCTGCGCTCCCTCGTGCCGCTGGGCGTGCCCGGGTCCGCGCCGGAAATCGTCCGGCGCATGGCCCGCGCGGGCCGCGAGTGCGGGGTGGGGCCCATGGCCGCCGTGGCCGGGGCCGTCGCCCAGGCCGTGGCCGAGCGCTTCGCGGGGCAATCCCCGGACCTGCTCGTGGAGAACGGCGGCGACCTCTACCTCTGCTCCACCAAGGAACGCACCGTGGCGCTTTTGGCCGAGCCGGAGAGCGGGGCCTGCGTCGGCCTGCGCATTCCGGCCGGGGATTTCCCCCTGTCCCTGTGTTCGTCGTCCGGCACGGTGGGGCACTCCCTCTCGCTGGGCCGGGGCGACCTGGTGACCGTGCGCGCCTCCGGGGTGGAGCACGCGGGCGCGCTGGCCGACGCGGCCGCCACGGCCCTGGCCAACCTCGTGCGCGAGGACCGGGACGTGGGGCGCGTGGTCGAAGTGGCGCGGGCCTGGGAGGGGCTGGGCATCGAGGGGGTCTTTGCCCAGTGCGGGAAGAAAATCGCCGTCTGGGGAAATATGGAGCTCACGGCGCTGGGGTGAGCGGCAAGACTTTTCGGTACGCGGGCGGCACCGGGCGATTTTCCCTCGCACAAAGTGCGGGGCGGGGGCGCAGCCCCCGGAGCGTGCGCGAAACCCCGCTTTCGCGCCACGCGATGTCAACCAACGTCGCGGTCTGGGGAAATATGGAGCTCACGGCGCTGGGGTGATGGGCCCCACGGGTTCGAACAGCCGCTGTGCCTCGCGCTCGGCCAGGGCCAGGGCCTCGGCCCGGCCCGCCGCATCGCCCAGGGAATAGACCCCGCAGGCCCGCACCAGGCGCGTTGCCGCGAAGCGGTGGTAATGGCGGAAAAAATACGCATAGCGCGGGAAGATGTCCGCGAAGAGGTCCTCCTTGGGGTGCCCCTGGGCCACCACCATCACCAGCCGCTTGCCCGGCGCGAGCCGCGTGCGCACCTCGGCCCGGGCGTATCCCGGCACCAGGAACGAGTACATCCTGTCGATGAACCCCTTGAGCTGGGCCGAAACCTCTCCATAATACACGGGCGTGGCCAGGAGCAGCACGTCGCACTCCCGGGCCGCGCGCAGCACCGGGGCCAGGTCGTCGCCCAGGGCGCAGCCGTCGAGCACGCCCTTGCAGGCGTCGCAGTGCTGGCAGCCCTTGTACTCAAGCGCATTGAGAAACACGCGCTCCACCTCCACGGGCTCGCCGCGCTCCTCGCCCAGGGCCTCGGTCCGGGCCAGCAGGGCCTCCGCCATGGTCCGCGAGTTGCCGTTCCTTCTCGGGCTGCCGAAGATCGCCAGTATGCGCATGCCGCACCTCCCGCGCCAACCTACCGCGCCGCGAGCGCCGGGGCAAGGGAGCGGGCGGCCGCGATTCGCCCCGCATTGACACGCCGCGCCGCTGCCATTATTGCTCGGACACCTTCATTCATCCGCAAGGGGAGACCCATGGCCGAATACTACATGCCCGGAGAGCACGACGGCATCGTCAGGCGCTTCGTCACCTGGCGCAAGACCGGAAAACGCGCCCGCCCGCGCTTTCCCCGCGCCATCCAGATCATGACCGACAGCCGCTGCAACGCCCGCTGCCTCTTCTGCGGCTACATGGACGTGCACAAGATCCTGCCCCAGGGCAAGATGGACGACCACCTCTTCAAGAAGATCGTGGACGAGTGCGGCCAGCACTGGATCGGCCGCATCAGCCCCTACCTCATGAACGAGCCGCTCATCGACCCCAAGATGCCCGAGCGCATCGCCTACATCAACAAGGTCAAAAAACCCGTCACCAAGACCAAGATCAACTCCAACGGCGCGCTGCTCACCGCCGACGTGAGCGAACGCCTCGTCGAGGCCGGGCTGCGCCACCTCTGGATTTCCGTGCAGGGCTACTCCGAGGAGACCTACCGCAAATCCATGAACCTCTCCCTCACCCGCGTGCTCGACAACATCGACACCTTCCTCGACATCCGCGACAAGAAGGGCGCCAAGCTGCCCAAGCTCTCCATCACCACGCTGAAGACCCAGCTCGTGGCCGACGAGCTCGAATACGCCAAGAAATACTGGGGCGAGCGCGACGTCACCTTCAAAATCCACAAGCTCGACAACCGCGCGGGAAAAGACCTCTCCGACCTCGGCGTGCAACAGCCCCAGCTGCGCAGAAACTGCGACCTCTTCCTCAAGCAGGCCTACGTCCTCTACAACGGCGACATGATCCTCTGCTGCCACGACTGGAAACGCACCGTGGTCCTCGGCAACGTCGGCGAGCAGTCCATCTCCGAAATCTGGAACTCCAAGCGCTTCACCGACATCATCCGCGAATACTACCGGGGCGACTTCAGTAACTGTGCCATCTGCCGGGGCTGCACCATCACCTAGGCGGGCCGCTGAAAAGGGGCGGTCTGCTTCGTTGCGGTGAGCGTTGCAGTCCCTCGTGGGCAGAAGAGCCCATGTCGGGCCTGCAACCCTCTCGCGCCTGGCATCCCACCCCTTTTCCTATGTGGCCCCTTGTCAAGTTCAGAAGGGATTTTCCTTTTCCTAT
>JBFWJM010000322.1:0-3946 GCA_050253205.1 Desulfovibrionaceae bacterium | reverse complement strand
AATACGCGTATACTCATCCTGCGGATAATACATCGAAATCATTATTTTTATCCTTGAAAAACAGAGGCATGTTTTTCAAGGGTACAACGCTAAACGCCGCGCCAGATCCAGAGCGGCGAGGAAGCTTGTGATGTCGGCGCGGTCGCGGCCCACGAGCTCGTAGCCCGTGCCGTGGTCCACGCTGGTGCGCACGAAGGGCAGGCCCAGGGTGACGTTCACGGCGTTGCCGAAGTGGGCCAGCTTGAGCGGCCCCAGTCCCTGGTCGTGGTACATGGCCAGCACGGCCGGAAACTCGCCCAGGTAGGCGCGGTGGAAAACCGTGTCCGCCGCGAAGGGTCCTTCCACGTTCAGGCCTTGGGCCCTGGCCTGGGCGATGGCTGGGGCGATGATCTCTTCTTCCTCGTGGCCGAGGCGTCCCTGTTCGCCGGCGTGGGGGTTGAGCCCGCACACGGCGATGGGACCGGAGAGCTTGAGCGCGCCGAGAAAGTCGGCTGTCTGGCGCAGGCAGGAGAGGATTTTTTCCCCGGTGATGAGCTTGGGCACGTCGGCCAGGGGGTGGTGGGTGGTGACCAGGCTCACCCGCAGCCTGGGACCGCACAGGTGCATGCACACGCCGTCCGGGGACAGTCCGGCCCGCGCGGCCAGAAATTCCGTGTGTCCGGGAAAGTCGAATCCGGCCATCTGGAGTCCGGCCTTGTTGAGCGGGCAGGTGACCAGGGCCTGAGCCCGGCCGGAAAGCAGTAATTCGCAGGCCGCTTCCAGGCTCAGTCCGGCAGACATGCCCCCCAGGGTCGTGCAGGCCCCCGGCTCCGGGGTGAAGAAGGCCAGGCCGTCGGGCTCCAGGAGAAAAACTCCCGGCTCCCGGCCTTCCGGGCTGTCGATGCGGGTCCAGGGGGAGCCAATGCCCAGGCGTCGGGCGTGGGGAACGAGGCTCGTTTCCGGACCGATCAGCACCAGGCGCTCGTCGGTTTTGGGATTCTCCGCCAGCCAGCGGCAGACGAGTTCCGGCCCGAGCCCGTTGGGGTCACCCAGGGTGATGCAGACGGTTCGCGTCACGAGTTCACTCCGCAAGAAGGTACACCGCCCCGAGCGGCGGCAGGGTGAGCGAGACGTAATAGGGCCACAGGCCGATCTCGGCCGGTTTTGCCTGAACCGTTCCCCCGTTGTTCACCCCGGACCCGCCATAGGCCTCGGCGTCGGAATTGAAGACCTCGCGCCAGGCTCCGCCGTGGCGGCAACCCAGGCTGTAGCCGTTGCGCACCACCGGGGTGAAGTTGAACACGCACATGAGCTGACCGCCGTCCTTGGACTTGCGCAGGAAACTGATGACGGAAGACTGGTAGTCCGACAGGTCGATCCACTCGAAGCCGTTCCAGTCGTTGTCCAGCTCGTGCAGGCAAGGCAGGGACCTGAGCAGCCCGTTCAGGTCGCGCAAGGTCCGGCCCAGACCCTGGTGGTTGGGAAAGTCCATGAGGATCCAGTCCAGGGGTTCGCGGGCGTTCCACTCCTTCCACTGGCCGAGCTCGCCGCCCATGAACAGGAGCTTCTTGCCGGGATGCGCCCACATGTAGCTGAAGAAGCAGCGCAGGTTGGCGAACTTCTGCCAGTCGTCCCCCGGCATCTTGGAAAGCAGGGCTCCCTTGCCGTGGGTCACCTCGTCGTGGGACAGGGGCAGGATGAAGTTCTCGTGAAAGGCATAGAGCATGGAAAAGGTGAGCTGGTTCTGGTGGTAGCAGCGATACACCGGATCGTGGTGAAAGTAGTCCAGGGTGTCGTTCATCCAGCCCATGTTCCACTTGAAGGTGAAGCCCAGGCCGCCGGCGTACACCGGACGCGAGACTCCGGGCCAGGCCGTGGATTCCTCGGCGGCCATGGCCGCGCCGGGATAGTAGCCGTGCACCACGGTGTTGACCTCGCGCAGCAGATCGATGGCCTCCAGGTTTTCCTTGCCGCCGTAGGCGTTGGGGGTCCACTGCCCTTCCTCTCTGGAGTAGTCCAGGTAGAGCATGGAGGCCACGGCGTCGATGCGCAGGCCGTCCACGTGGAATTCCTTGAACCAGTACAAGGCGTTGGCCAGCAGGAAGTTGCGCACCTCGCACCGGCCGTAGTTGAAGATGTAGGTGCCCCAGTCCGGGTGTTCGCCCTGGCGGGGATCGGCGTGCTCGTAGAGGGCGCTGCCGTCGAAGCGGCCCAGGCCCCAGGCGTCCTTGGGAAAATGGCCCGGAACCCAGTCCAGATACACCCCGAGCCCAGACTGGTGACAGCGGTCGACGAGCCGTCGCAGACCTTCGGGGTCGCCGTGGCGGGCCGTGGGCGCGAAGTAGTGCCCGGTCTGGTAGCCCCAGGAGTCGTCCAGGGGGTGCTCGGCCAGGGGCATGAACTGCACGTGGGTGAAGCCCAGATCCAACACGTAGGGGAGCAGCTGGTCGGCCAGGTCGTCGTAGCTGAGGAAATCGCCGTAATACGGCCCCTTCCACCGCCAGGACGCGGCGTGCACCTCGTAGAGGCTCACCGCCTGGCCAAGCGGCAGTCCGCCCGCGGCCCGGCGCTGCATCCAGTCGTGGTCGTTCCAGGCGTAGGAGTCCAGGTCCCAGGCCACGGCGGCGTTGTCCGGGCGCAGCTGGGCGTAGAAGGCGTAGGGGTCGGTCTTGAGGGTGAGCGCGCCATCCTGGGCTTCGACGGCGAACTTGTAGAGGTCGCCCTTTTTCACCCCGGCCACGAATCCGGCCCAGACGCCCGAGACGCCAACCGGATGCAGGGGCAGTCCGCGCGGGTCCCAGCCGGTGAAATCGCCGGTCACGCCCACGCTTCTGGCCATAGGGGCCCACACGGCGAATCGGTAGCCCGAGCGCTCCTCCAGGGTGTGGGGGTGCGCCCCGAGAACGCGGTAAATGTCGTGGTGTTCGCCCCGGCCGAAGAGGTAGAGGTCGAACGGCTCGATGGGGATGGGGGTGCTCAGGGGAGTGCTCCTGCGTAAGAGGATGGGGGCGCGGCTTTTCGAAAGCGTACGGACGCCTCCCGCCGGTCGCCGGAACGTGATCGGATGAAAAAGGAAACAGCGGCGCGCGAGAAGACCGCGCGCCAGGTTTCAGGGCGGGAAAAACGCAGGCCGTTCACCGGCTTTAAATGTCCACGCCCATCTCGCGGTAGACCTCCACGTAGCGCGCGGCGGCCCGTTCCCACGAGTAGTCGGTGCGCATGGCCCGGTTGCGAATGGCTGCCCATTCGTCTGGGCGCGAGAACACGTCCAGGGCCTGGCAGATGCTTTGGTAGAACGGCTCGGCTTCGGCCTCGGGAAAGGTGAATCCCGTGCAGTCGGGCCGGGGATAAGCCACGATGGTGTCGCTGAGTCCGCCCAGGCTGGTGGCCACGGGGGGGGTGCCGAAGCGCAGGGCGTACATCTGGGTCAGGCCGCAAGGCTCGTAGCGCGAGGGCATGAGAAAGATGTCCGACGCGGCCTGTATGCGGTGGGCCAGGTCTTCGGTGTAGCCCACGCGCACTGCCAGGCGTCCGGGGTAGGTCTCCATGAGGTCCATGAGCTGGGCCTCGAAGGCCAGGGACCCTTCGCCGAGTACGGCGATGGTCAGGTCCTTTTCCATGAGCCGGGGCAGTATGTCGATGAGCAGGTCCACGCCCTTCTGGCGGCGCAGGCGGCCGATGAAGCCCAGCAGGGGCTTGTCCAGGTAGGCGGGGTTGAGGTCGAGCTCGGTGAAGAGGTTTTCCTTGCAGTTGAACTTGCCCTGCGTATCGTCGGGAGTAAAGCTGCAGGGCAGGTACTTGTCGTCGTCCGGGCTCCAGACCGAGTAGTCGGCCCCGTTGAGGATGCCGCGCAGGTCAGGGGAGCGCTTGTTCAGAATGCCTTCCAGGCCGCAGCCGAACTCCTCGGTGAGAATCTCGCGGGCGTAGGTGGGGCTCACGGTGCTCACCAAGTCGGAATAGGCGATGC